>NZ_JBHVDM010000009.1:0-118867 GCF_042802775.1 Nocardia sp. NPDC057455
CGGCGAACGACGACAGCTGGTCGACCATCGTGTTGATGGTGTTCTTCAGCTCCAGGATTTCGCCCCGCGCGTCCACCGTGATGTTCTGCGTCAGGTCGCCGCGCGCAACGGCGGTGGCGACCTGGGCGATCGACCGCACCTGTGCGGTCAGGTTGCCTGCCATGAAATTGACCGAGTCGGTGAGGTCGCGCCACGTGCCCGAAACGCCCTTGACATCCGCTTGACCACCGAGAATGCCTTCGGTGCCCACTTCGCGGGAGACGCGGGTGACTTCGTCGGCGAACGACGACAGCTGGTCGACCATCGTGTTGATGGTGTTCTTCAGCTCCAGAATCTCGCCGCGCGCGCTCACCGTGATCTTCTGACTCAGGTCGCCACGCGCGACCGCGGTCGTCACTTGGGCGATGTTGCGGACCTGGTCTGTGAGGTTGCCTGCCATGAAGTTCACCGAGGCGGTGAGGTCGCGCCACACGCCGCCGACACCGGGCACCTCGGCCTGGCCACCCAGCCTGCCCTCCGAGCCCACCTCACGCGCTACCCGCGTCACCTCGTCCGCGAACGCGGAAAGCTGGTCGACCATCGTGTTGACGGTGTTCTTCAGCTCCAGAATCTCCCCGCGCGCGTCCACATCGATCTTCTGCGACAGGTCTCCGCGGGCCACGGCCGTCGCGACCTGAGCGATGTCACGCACCTGGCTGGTCAGGTTGCCTGCCATCGCGTTCACCGAATCGGTGAGGTCCTTCCAGGTGCCGGACACGCCGGGCACCTCGGCTTGACCGCCCAGCCGCCCATCCGTGCCGACCTCGCGCGCCACCCGGGTCACCTCGGAGGTGAACAGTGACAACTGGTCCACCATGCCGTTGAACACCGTGGCGATCTCGCCGAGCAGCCCGTCGGCGTCCGTCGGCAGCCGGGTCCGGAAATCGCCGTCGCGTACCGCGGTCAAGCCGGCCAGCAGTTGGTGCAACTCGACTTGGTCGGGGGCCGCAGCGTCCTGCTCCGGCGCGGTGTGGACGGCTGCCGCCGCTGTCTCCGTCATTGCCATCCTCGTTCTGGTCCACCGGTTCGAGACCGGAAGTCAATCCGGTCCGAGTGGGAACGCCGAGTCGCCGATACACCTGCACGACGAGTCACCGACGCGCGGCGCTGCGCTGGCGGTTCCCGCCGGTAACACTACGTCTGTCGAATACGAGTCCGCGACATCATCGGCTCACCGTGCACTGCACGAGCCGGCACCGGATCGGCGCCGAAGAAGCGGAGCATCGCTGCGACCAGTCGGTCGACTCCGCGATCCAGATCGCTGTGCCGGCGGCCCACCCTCGTAACAGCTGACGTCGATCCGGCAGCTGGGACATTCCGGCCGGACAGTGGCGCGGTTGTGATGTATTCCCGGCGGCGGACTCGGTGCGGGCGCCCGGACCGCCGGTCGGTGGGGCCACCGGCCGGGCTGAGGATACGAGTAGGCTTCCTGCTCGTGCGGTTCGGTCCGGTGGCGGTGACTACGTTGGCCGTGATCGTGACGGCCATGTGTTCGGGTGATACGGGACCGACCTCGGCGAGGGAGGAGAACGTGATACTGCCCGACGGTGAATCATTATTCATCAGAACATATTTCGCTGACGATGCCGCTTGGGCCGAAACCGTGGACGCGGCTCTGCAACCGTGGGATCTCGGTGACGGGATACTCGCCTACGCGGGCATCACGCCGGTCGACGACCGCCGCTTCGAAGCTCTGACAGTGGAGAAGCTGGAGAGCATGCTGCCCGCGCCACCGCCCTACTACCTGTTTCTCGTGGACAAGCGAACGGTCACCGATCCCGAGCATCCGATTCTCGTCGTGGATACGAGCCGGGGGAATACAGACGTGGTGGGCTTTCCAAGTTTTCGTGTGGTGCCCAGCGAAATGCCGGCCGTAGAGAACAATCTGTCCCTCTCGAACATGGACTTCGAGGACTTCTCCACCAGTGCCGACGCTGACGGCGTGTTCCGCGGCTTCTGATGCGGCCGCAGGCCCTCGGTCCGCCTCGGTAAACGGCGCTCAGAACTGAGGATCCAGCGCGAGAACCGACTAGGCCGATGAGTAGTACACCGATTCAGCCGCGGATGCTGACCGATCTCGAAACCAGCGTCGTCACCAAGCTGCTGTCGTCGGGCGGCGCCTGCGCCGCCGAGTACCTGGCGCAGGTGCCGTATTCGCAGGTCGTCGCGACCTGGGGGATCGGTTCACCCAGCGTCGACCTCGCAGTGCGACCCGGTGCGGTGCACGCATCCGGTTCGCCGGACGGGATATTCGCCAGCGGGACGGTCACCGACCGCAACGGATCACCGATCGGCGAGGTCATTCTATGGGTCGAGAACGGCTGGCTCAGCGGAATCGAGTACGCCTGGTTTACCGACGAACGCCCACGCGCGCTGCCCGAACCTGGTCGGATCGAGCTTCTGTAGAGCATCGCCACCGCACGGATCGAGCAGACTGGATGAGCCCGCATGCCCGGGAAGTCACCGGCCGAACTCGTGCCCTGACCTCCGGACTACCGGTGCGAGATCCGCCCCCCGCCCGGTCTCCGAGCCGAAGGACCGGAGCGCGGCGGGGGCAGCGGGCGTCCGGTCTGGGGATATGGATGCCGGCGGCGCGGAACTCGGTCTCGAAAAACGCGGCCGCCCGCGTGGTGGCTGGTGTCCGATCTTCGCGGACCCCGCAACCCGCGAAAATGCATCGCGACACGGGAGTCTTACCGATTGCGCGCACCACGGTCGCCGCCCGATGCGCACCGGACGAGAACTTCCGCTGGTCCCGATGGAGGTGCTTGACGGCGCCAGATGGCGCGGAAGTTTCGCTCGAGCACTATGGTGTCGTCCACTCTCACTTCCGTGAGGGTTCCGTTGTCCAGGTCGGACTCCGCGATCAACCGGCTCAGCACCGCGGGTGCGACCCCGGCCCGGGCCGACGCGACGATGGTCGCGGCCGAGCCCAGTTCGGCGGCCGGACGGGCAGGCTGGCATGCCGCACCGAGGATCTCCCAGACCGTGTCGCGAGTGCCGGAACCCGGCTCGCGCCACAGCAGGGGAGTGGTGGCGAGTTCACGCAACGTCACCGGACGGTGGCGCCGTGCCCACGGATGGCCGGGCGCGACGACGACAACCAGTTCGTCTACGCCGAGCACCCGACTGCCCATGCCGGGTGGCGGGTGCGGTCCCTCCACGAAACCGACGTCCGCCCGACCGCTCCGGACCAATTCCGCGACATGTCTGGTGTTGTCCACTTCGAGGGACACGGCCACCTCAGGACACGATTCGCGGAGTGCGCCGAGCCACTGCGGGATTCGATGATCCGCAAGAGTTTTCGACGCCGATGCGCAAGTGCGGAACCTGGGCGGCGTGTAGGGCTGCCACGCCCGCACCGAAGGCACGCGCCGCGTCGAGCACAGCTTGCGCATACTCGACGACCGAACGCCCGGCGTCGGTGACCGCCGATCCGGTCGGACCGCGATCCAGCAGCCGCAGTCGCAGCCGCCGTTCCAGGGCGCTGATCCGCATGCTCACCGCCGGCTGACTGATGCCGTGCCTGCGCCCGGCCGCGCCGAGGCTGCCCAGCTCCGCCACGGAGACGAGCAGGTCCAGCACCTCCAGATCAGGTGTCCCGGGCGGCAACGTCATGGGCAGATTATGGGCGAGTCCAGCCGGGCCGAGATCCGGCACCCCATCAGCGTGGCTTATGAGGTGCTGTCATCACGATGGCTACCGGAACGAGTGGTTTGCCGCGATCGTCTCGAAGATGACGATTATTCGCCGGCACGGTCCTGGCTTTCTGGCGGCGGCCGGGCTCGCCACCGCCGCGACATACGCGGGCGCGGTATGGCCCGCCCTCGGTGCGCCCGTGCTCGCGCTGGCGGGTGGCGCGATATTCGGGGTGTTCGCGCGCCGAACCAGGGACGAGCGTTTCGCGCCCGGCCTGGCCTCGGCGCAGCAGCGACTACTGGGTGCCGCCATCGTCGTGCTCGGGCTCGGCCTGCCCGTCGGCGCGGTCGTCAGCGTGGGCCGCAGCACCATGCTGGTGCTGCTCGGCACACTGGTCGTCGGCGCACTGGCAGCGGTCGTCGCAGGCAGGCTACTGGCGCTGGATCGGGAATCGGCCATCCTGGTGGCAGTGGGCAGCACCATCTGCGGCGCTTCCGCGATCGCCGCCGCCACCGCCGTCCTGAAACCCGACCGCGATCGCGTCGCCTACGCTCTCGGCACCATCTTCGTCTTCAATGTCGTCGCCGTGCTCGTCTATCCGCCGCTCGGCCACCTGCTCGGCATGTCCGAAGAGGCATTCGGTCTGTGGGCGGGTACCGCCATCAACGACACATCCTCGGTGCTGGCCGCCGGGCTGGTCTTCGGTTCCGCCGCGGCGCATTTCGCCGTGATCGTCAAACTGGTACGCAGCCTGGCGATCATTCCGATGTGTGTCGGGCTGTATCTCGGAATCCGCCGCGACCGTGGCGCCGCCACGCCGCTGTGGCGCACCATCCCGCTGTTCGTCGTGCTGTTCGTCGCCGCTTCGGCCCTCTCCGCCACCGGCGTGATTCCCTCTTCCTGGATGCCGACCCTGAGCCGCCTCAGTGCCTGGCTGATCGCCGTAGTCCTGGCTGCCATCGGGACCACCCTCACACCGCAGCGTCTACGCACCGCAGGCCACCGCCCCCTGCTCTTCGGCGGCATCCTCGCCCTCGCACTCGGAACCTCCAGCCTGGCCCTGCAACTCTGCACCGGTTGGCGGTAACGGTGATCCGGCACCTAGTTCTCGGTGCTGCGGTAGGGCGGCACGACCCGTTCCCGGTCGGCGGCGATCTGCTGCCGCCGGGCGGTCATCGCTTCCGCGGGCGAGGAACCGGTGGACAGTGCCTGGAAGATGGCTGCCGCGTCCTCGATCGCGTCACGCGCGCCGACTCACGGGATCGAACCGGCTATTCCGGTTCGATACGGCCGCCGCCACCGCGTCGTGCGAGCACCGAACGTGTCAGCGGTGGGGATGCGGTTCGATAGATGCCGTGGATACTGTCGACTTCGCGCGAGTAGTCGCGGAATTCGGTTCCAGCTCGGCATTGTTGGTCGAGGAGGGCTCGTCGGCCGCGGCGCATGTACCGGCCCGGTGGGCCGGGATCGCCGGCGGTGGCGATTCGCGTGCTCGCCGCTCCGCCGCTGTGGCTTTGTGGAACTTCGACTTGTTCGTCGACCTGTTGCCTCGGTTCGGGGCTGTGTTGGCCGAATGTCTCGACGATGTGCGGGTCTGCCTGCTGCGTGGCGACTGGGTGCTGCTGTATGCCCTGCGAAAGCCATTCGCGCCGCACGAGTTCCGAATCGGATGGGACCCCGACACGTTCGGCGCCGACCGGCCGCCGTTCTGGGAGGCGTTGCCCGAGCCGCTACGGGTGTTCCTCGCCACGGTGCACGCGGGATTCACCGACCTCGATGGGATCTCCTACGGCCCCACCCGCCCCCGTGACATGCGGACATACCATGCGCTGAACTTGAACGATCCCGTCCGCAACTGGGCGACAGGCGAGGGCATCCCGGGTAAACGGGCGATGCTCATCGCGAAAGGCCTTGGCGATACACGCTATTTCGTCTCTCCCGACCTGCCGGGTGGCACCGTCGGCTGGGAGGCATACGGACATCTGGATCGGCCCTTGGACTTCGCCCAGACCTTCGATGAACTGATGAGCTATGGCTTCGAGTTGCCACGTGATCGCGCATCCGAGGTCGCCGTCCCCGCGACAGTGCCGACACCGGAAGAACTGCGGCAGGCGAGCATGTCCGTGCCGCAGGCAGCGCGGGCGGTGGTGTGGAGTCGCGAGCTCACCGAGCGCACTGCCCGCGACCGTATCCGTGACCTCGTCGCCGAGCTACGCGAAGCCCTGAGTGGTCAGATCGGGATCCACCCGCAAGTGGGCCTCGAGGGCGAGACGGTGCTGCCATTCGACGACGACGCGGGCAATATCTACCAGGTCGACCGGCTCGAGGCCCGCTACTTCCTCGACCCCCCGGCCCCCGACCGCGCGGAACTCTATCCGCCCGTGATCGTCCGAATCTGGGAGCAGCACGGTTGGGAAGTGACGTTGTCCACCGACGCCGAGGGTATCGTCGCCCACGGCCGCACCGCCGACTGGTACGAACTCACCCTGAGCCACCGCGATGACAGATTGCGCCTGTCTGTCGCATCTCCCGGTTTCCACCGGGCGCAGTGATCATCGGGTGACCTGCGACGATCACCCGCACCAACCCGGGGCGGCGGTGACGCTCGAACGCATTCGAACCCGCCACTCGCAGGGGGGACTCATGGCGGTACCCGGCATCTGTGGCCGCTGACGTCTCGTCCGTGCCATCTGATCGCCGCTGGTCGAGATGCAGCCGCGCCGCGCAGCACCTCCATGCGCACGGCAAGTCACCTCTGCCGTGCGGGGGCTCCGGCGCGGTCGTGGCGGTCAGAATCATCACGTCCACCGCCACCAACTGGACACTCGACCCGAATCGGCGCGTCTTCTGCGCGTTCAGTCCGATGCGCCTCCGAAATTTGCCACAATTGATCTGGATGCACGCCGGGTGCGTACTCGATCGTTTTCCTGTTGGACCCTGCGCTACCCGGCGGGAAAACCATGGTTCGCGAGTCGGCGATATCGAGCCGACGACTTGATACGGCGGCCACGCTCGAAACCATTGCGATGTGTCGAGAGATCAGCGAAGGAATCTGGGCATGGCTCGATACCTTTTGGCAGCGAGTCCGATAACGGGGCATGTGGCACCCATGCAGGCCGTCGCGGCCGAGTTGCGGCGGCGTGGGGATCAGGTGCGCTTGCTTACCGGGACAGCGTTCGGCACGTCCATTCGAGCGCAAGGTGTCGAATTCACGCCGCTACCTCGCGATGCGGAGGTCGCGCCCGCCGCGTTACCGCGTGGCAGGGCCATGAACCTGATTCGGCGGTGGCGAACCGGGCGGGCGGAGTTGCAGTCCGCATTTCTCGCCCCGATCACAGCGCAGTACCGTGCACTATGCGCTGAGCTGGATCGCACGGACTTCGATGTGGTCCTGGTCGATGTGATGTTCACCGGGGCCATTCCGCTGCTCTTGTCGCAGCGAGAACGTCCGCCGGTGATCGCCTGCGGCGTCGTTCCGTTGATGCTGTCCAGCGCGGCCTGCCCGCCGTTCGGGACCGGCTGGCAGCCGCGAACCGGTCGTGATTACACGGCCATGAACCGGTTTGTGCAGCAGGTGCTTTTTCGTGGCGTCCAGGCGAAGCTCGAGGTAATGCTGCGCGGGCTCGACCTGGGGCCCGCGCCGGCTTTTCTGCTCGATTGGCCCCTGCTCGCCGATCGAATCCTGCAGTTCACTGTGCCGGGATTCGAATACCCGCGACACGACCTGTCGCCATCGGTCGTGTTCGTTGGACCGATTCCGACTCCTGTCGCCACGGATGTCGCCGTGCCTAGCTGGTGGCCTGCTTCGAATGATGCGAGAAAGATCGTCCATGTCACGCAGGGCACATGGGACAATCGGTGTTTCGACCAGTTGCTCCGACCGTCGCTCTCGGCGCTGAGCCGACGCCCCGATCTACTGGTCGTCGCGTGTACCGGTGGCTCGCGCACGCCGATCGGATCTCTGCCCGCGAACGCGTATGCCGCCGATTTCATCCCCTACGACCGGCTTTTGCCACGGGTCGACGTGATGATTACCAACGGTGGCTACGGCGGCGTGAACGAAGCACTGCGCTACGGAGTGCCGTTGATCGTCGCGGGCGATACTGCGGACAAGCCTGAAACCGCGGCCCGCGTGGCATACGTCGGCGCAGGCATCGATCTCGGCACCGCCCGGCCGCGGCCCGCTGCCATCACGGCGGCGGTCGACAGGGTGCTGGGATCCGGCAGCTTCCGTGACGCGGCAAACCGGTTGGCGTCGGAAATCGCGGATCGGTCCCCCTTCGACGCCGTCGCGGCCGCATTGATGGAAGTGGCCGCCGGCCCTCGGCGCGCCGTATCCGCACCCGCCATCCAAGAAGGGCATCCGAGAGCAGGGAACGAAAAATGACAATCGTTGCGGCATCGTTCGAACCGCTGCGGCCGCCGGACGTGTTCTGGCACAAGCATCGGCGACAGCGTGAAGTCTCGATCTCGAGTGTCCGCCGATACCCGCCATTCGTGCTGCTGAGGAGGTGGCCATGATGCGCGCGGAGCTCGACGCCGCCGGCATCACGGAGCAGGGACTGCGGCAGTCGTATCGAGTTTGCCGCGAAATCAACGCTCGCGATGGGAAGACATTCTTTCTCGCCACTCGGTTGCTCGCGCCCGATCAACGGCCCGCCGTGCACGCGCTGTACGGATTCGCGCGGCGCGCCGACGACATCTTGGACGCATTCGACCCGCATTCGTCAACGGCCGACCGTGCTGCCCGATTGGATGGGCTGGCACGGCAATTCGAAGCCGGGGACACCGGTGGTGATCCGGTATCGGCCGCAGTGCTACACACCGCCGAGACCTACGGGATACCTAATTATTTGTTCAGTGCGTTCCTGGCCTCGATGCGTATGGATCTTTCCGTCACCGACTATCCGGACCGCGCCGCGCTGGATAGCTACGTCTACGGTTCGGCGGAGGTGATCGGGCTGCAGCTGCTGCCGGTGCTGGGCACCACGGACTCGGCGGCCGCCGCGCCGTACGCCGCCGCCCTCGGCAAGGCATTCCAGTTGACGAACTTCCTGCGTGATGTCGACGAGGACCTGGCTCGTAACCGCGTCTATCTGCCCGCTGACGAGCTGGCCGCACACGGTGTGGACCGTGAGTTGCTGTTCTGGTGCCGCCAACACCGCCGGGTCGAGCCGCGAGTCCGTCGCGCTTTGGCGGCACAACACGCGATCACCAGGAAAGTCTACGAATACGCGCTCGCTGGGATCGAATTACTCGCCCCCCGCTCGCGGCCGTGCGTGACGACCGCAGCGACGTTGTACGCAGAGATACTCGACCGCATCGAAGCTGCGGATTTCGAAGTGTTCGGCCGACGTGCCCGAGTCGGAACCGGTCGGCGGCTGCAGGTCGGCGCGGCGGGCCAGCTACGAGCGTGGTGGGCACGGCGACCAGCGGGACCGCCCAGGCCGAGCACTGCGCGCGTCACCCCGGATGATTCCGCTTCACGGCTCGATTCCGCCGATCCGCGTGAGAACACGTGAGGTGTTGGTATGGACCATTGGCGCTATCTCCTTGTTCTCCTCGCCTGCCTGTTGCTGACGGCTCCGCTGGAGTTTCTCGGTCCTGGTGTCTACCGCAGGCCGCGGCTGTTGTTCGGCGCGCTGCTACCCACCGTCACGGTGTTCGTGGTCTGGGACCTGGTGGCGATTGCCGCCGGCGTGTGGGATTTCAACTCCCGCTATCTGCTCGGCGTGTTCCTGCCCGGCTCGATTCCGCTGGAGGAGCTGCTGTTCTTCATCGTTGTCCCGATGTGCGGACTGCTCACCTACGTCGCGGTCGAGACGCTGCTCGGTGCAGGCCGCCGCCGCGGCAGCAGAAGCGCGACGAGAGGGCTGCGACGATGAACTCGGTGGGGTGGGGGTACACGGTGCCCGCAGTAGTGGCGGTCGTGATTGTGTGTCTGGTCGAGTGCGCGCTGTTACGGACCGGGCTGTTCCGGCGTCCCGGCTACTGGTTGACGATGCTCATCGTCCTTGGGTTCCAAATCCCCGTCGACGGGTGGTTGACCAGGCTCGACGCGCCGATCGTGCGGTACAACCCGGAACACGTCCTCGGACTCCGATTCCCGTGGGATATCCCGGTGGAAGACTTCCTGTTCGGATTCGTTCTGGTGACATCGGTGCTTCTGGGCTGGGAGCGGACACGGCAGCGGCAGAGCGGTGGGCGGCGATGAGGCTTGCCGCATCGGCTTCTCGGCGCCGCGCGGATCCCCGCCGAGTGCGCTATCCCGCAGCCGCAGGCCACCTGGACGTCGGCCGCGGCGCTCGGCGTCCGCGCGTCGTTGTGGTCGGTGCCGGGATCGCGGGCTTGGCGGCCGCGACGGGGTTGGCCGAAAGAGGATTCGACGTCGAGGTCATCGAACGGGAGCGGTATTTGGGTGGGCGTGTCGGTGGCTGGACCGAGCGGCTTGCCGATCGCAGCACGGTCGGAATGAATCGCGGCTTCCACGCTTTCTTCGCGCAGTATTACAACTTGCGGAAATTGCTGGCCCGCACCGATCCGCGATTACGCAGGCTGCGCCGGCTCGACGACTACCCGCTCATCGATGCCGAGGGCCGCCGCGACACCTTTCGCCATCTTCCGAGCACTCCACCGTGGAATGCGCTCGCCTTCGCGCTGCGCAGCCCGACCTTCCGACTACGTGATCTGATCCGTATGGACCCACGCGCCGCCGCGCCACTGGCCGCGGTCTCGGTCCCGGACATCTACCACCGGATCGACCACCTGGATGCGGAGACGTTTCTGCGTCGCGTGAACTTCCCCGACGCGGCCCGCCACCTCGCATTCGAAGTCTTCTCGCGCAGCTTCTTCGTCGCTCCCCAGCACATGTCCGCCGCCGAACTGGCCACGATGTTCCACATCTACTTCCTGGGCTCCAGCGAAGGTCTGCTCTTCGATGTGGCAGAGGACAATTTCGACGTCAGCCTGTGGACGCCGCTCGCGGACTACCTCACCGCGCCGCGAGTGCCCGAGCGGCCAGGCACGGTCCGCTTCCATATGGGCGTGTGCGTCGACCGCATCGATACCGACGACTCGACCGGGTTCCGAGTGTTCGACGACACCGGCGCGGAGACGGCCGCCGACGCGGTGGTACTGGCCGTCGACATCACCGGGTTGCGCCGGATCGTCGCCGCGTCCCCCGCGCTCGGCAATGACCCATGGCGTGCTCGGATAGCCCAGATGGCTGTCGCGCCGTCCTTCGCCGTGCATCGTCTGTGGCTGAACCAGCCGGTGCGCGCCGACCGTCCGAGCTTCCTCGGTACCGGAAACTTGGATCCGCTCGACAACATCAGCGTGGTGAACAGGTATGAGAAGCAAGCAGCGGACTGGGCACGCGGAAACGGTGGAAGTGTCGTCGAATTGCATGCCTACGCCGTCGCGGACGAGATACCGCGCCGCGCGGTGCGTGACGACGTGCGCGACCGGTTGCTGGCCCGGCTGCACCAGCTCTACCCCGAGACTGCCGAGGCCCGCATCGTGGGGGAGACCACGCTGTGGCGGCAGGATTGCCCACGGTTCGCGCCCGGAGACTTCGTTCGACGGCCCGGCGTGTCGACTCCGCACCCCCGGTTGGTCCTGGCCGGTGACGGCATACGCGTCGACCTGCCGGTGGCTCTGATGGAACGCGCCGCGACCACCGGCTGGATCGCGGCCAACACGCTGGCGCGCCAGTGGGCAGGCGCGGGACACGATTTGCAGACGGTCCCCAGCCAGGGCCGATCGGCGATCCTACGCACGCTCGCCACGCGCAAGGGGACGCCGTGAGCAAACGTGCCGAGTTCGGCGGATGGCCGAAAGACGTTCCGCTACAGAGGTTCTCGCCGCAAGAGTGGTCCCATCAGCGGCCGACCCACGGGGATGCCGACCCCGGTCTGATCGCGGCCGCACTGCGATGGTCACAACAGCTTCCCTCGGGTAACTGGTACACCTTCGCCGCCAGTCGCAGTATCGGTCGCGACCGTCCGGTGAGCGCGACCATCGGCGGGATCGAACTCGTTGCCTGGCGTGACGAGCGGAACGTCCTGCACGTCGGTCCGGGAGCGTGTCCGCACCTGGGAGCACCGCTTGCCGAGGCGCAGGTCGATAACGCCGCACTGATCTGCCGATGGCATGGTCTGCGGGTAGAGGCGACCGGATCCGCCCGATGGTGCCCGTATCCCTGTTACGACGACGGCGTACTGGCCTGGGTGCGGCTGGACACGATCGGAGAGCAGACGCCCACCGACACACCGATCATCGGCCCGCGCCCCGCCGACACCACCGTCCACGCGGTGACGCGCTTGACCGGCGTGTGCGAGCCCCGCGACATCATCGCGAACCGACTCGACCCCTGGCACGGCTCATGGTTGCATCCGTACTCGTTCACCCGCCTGGAGGTGACGCAGGCCCCGCCGCGGCACGGAATCACCGAGGAGAATCATCGGTTTCAGCTCACCGTGACCTTCCGCGTAACCCGCCGGTTCGGGGTGCCCGTCGAGGCCGAGTTCACCTGCACGGATCCGCGCACCATCGTGATGCGAATCGTTTCCGGTGAAGGAACGGGAAGCGTGGTCGAAACCCACGCGACCCCGGTGGGCCCCGGCCCCGACGGCCGGGCGCGTACCGCGGTGATCGAGGCCGTGATCGCGAACTCGGAGCGGCCGGGGTTCCGGCACGCGCGCCGGGCCCTGCCGGTGTTGCGGCCGCTGATGGCTCGCGTCGCGACACGGCTGTGGCGTGACGACTTGGCGTACGCGGAGCGCCGGTATCAATTGCGTACGCGCCGTCGGTAGGCAGTCGAAACTCCGGCGTAGACGGTGTTCGCCGCGAGTGCAGTCGCTACGACCGGCTGGCGGAAGCGAGCGGTAGGTCGCCGGGGAAGACTTCGACGTGTCAGCGCTCTCGCTCCAGCTGGGCGAGCCGGGTGAGGGCGGGCAGCGCGGCGGCCAGTGCCCGACGGTGTGCGGGGCTCAGCTCGGAGACCTTCGGCGCCAGATACCGGACCCGGTCGTCGTGGCGGGTTTGCCGCACCTGTCGGCCTGCCTCGGTGAGGTGCACGATCACGGCCCGTCCATCGCTAGGGTCTCGGCGGCGCAGCACCAGCCCGTCGCGCTCCAAGCGCGCGATGAGTTGAGTGATTCCCGGCTGGGTCAGCTGCTCGGTCTCGGTCAGATCGGTCAGCCGCATCGGGCCCCGATGAGCCAGGGTGTCGAGCACCGACAGTGTGGTGAACGGCAGCTTTTCCCGTACCGGGATGCGGATGTAGACCCGGTTGAAGTCCTCGATTGCCGCGGCGAAGGCGTCTACGTCGAAAGTGTCGATGTCGTCCACTCCAGCAACTATATCCGAGACGTATAGAAGTTGCTTAAATAATCTATTTATGTAAAGTGGGCGCCACCAACGGCGCAGGAGGATAGATGAGCGACAGAACCCGCGAAGCCCGACCGTTCCCCTTGACGCCGACGAAGATTCACGTCCCCGACAGTGTGCTCGCGGACCTGCGGCAGCGCCTGGATCTGACCCGCCTGCCCGACGATGTCGGCAATGAGGACTGGTATTACGGCGTACCGCGCAGCTATCTCCGAGAGCTCGTGGACTACTGGCGCAGCGGATACGACTGGCGCGCCGCCGAGGCCGAGATCAACACCTACCAGCATTTCATGGTCGAAATCGACCGTGTACCGGTGCATTTCATGCGCAGGCCCGGCGTCGGGCCGGATCCTACGCCGCTGATTCTGACACATGGCTGGCCGTGGACGTTCTGGCATTGGTCCAAGGTCGCCGACTTGCTGGCGGACCCGGGAGCGCACGGCGGTGATCCGGCCGAGGCGTTCGACGTGATCGTGCCTTCGTTTCCCGGCTTCGGGTTCTCCAGCCCGCTGACGAACCGCCCGGATATGAACTTCTGGAAGGTCGCCGACCTCTGGCACGCACTCATGACCGATGTTCTGGGCTACGAGAAGTACGGTGCCGCCGGGTGCGACGTGGGCGCGCTGGTCACCGCGCAGCTGGGCCACAAGTACGCCGACGAGTTGTATGCCATCCACATCGGATCCGGACTGAAACTCACCCTGTTCAACGGCGATCGCGCCTGGGACTTCAGCGGCGGACTGCCGATTGCCGACGACCTGCCCCCCGCGGCACGCGCACGAATCATGGAGCTGGACAAGCGTTTCGCCGTCCACCTTGCCGCGCACCTTCTCGCCCCGAGCACCCTCGCCCACGCCCTGTCCGATTCCCCGGCGGGGATGCTGGCATGGATACTGGAACGTTGGTGCAAATGGAGCGACAACGGCGGCGACATCGAAACCGTGTTCAGCAGAGACGATCTCCTCACACATGCCACGATCTACTGGGCGACCAACACCATCGGCACCTCGATACGGCTCTACGCCAACCACAACCGTTACCCCTGGACGCCCTCTCACGACCGCCTCCCGGTGGTGCAGGCCCCGACCGGCATCACCTTCGTCGGCTACGAGAACCCGCCCGGCATCAGCACCGCCCAACGCGTCGAACACTTCCGCGCAAGCGACCGCGCGCAGTGGTACAACCACGTCAACCTCACCGTCCACGACCGCGGCGGCCACTTCATTCCCTGGGAGATCCCGGACCAATGGACCGGCGATCTACGCCGCACCTTCCGGGGCCGCCGCTGAAACGCGGCAAACGCAGCACCGGCCGAATACCGCCACTACCGCGTCTGGCGCACTTCGGCAACCTGCCCGAACGTCTCGTCGCCCCCGGATAACAGCTTGCTATCCGGGGCCCGCCACGCGACCGGTGCGGCGCAGGTACGAGTGCGATCACCACACGGCCGACGGGAAAGAATCTCGGCGGAGCGAACCACCCCGTTCAGCGGAGCCGTGGTCAGTCGCGGGCGGGGAAGCGGCGGGCCCACGGTTCGGCGTCGATGCGTGCGCTGGTGATCACGGTGCTGAGCAGGCGATACCAGCCTGCTGTGATAATCAGTTCGAGGATCTGGTCGTTCGCGTAGCGTTCGGCCAGTATCGACCACACGTCATCGGAGATGTCGGCGGTGTCGAAGAGTTCGTCGGCCATACGCACCAGGACGGTATCTGCCTCGGTCCATGCCGGATCGTCGGCGGAACCGGTTGCGGCGGCATCGATTTGGGCGGCGGTCAACCCGACCTCGGGACCTTGGAGCACGGCGTGGACGCCCCATTCGTACTCCGCGCCCGCTCTGGCGCAGGTGCGGTGGATGACGATCTCGCGATCACGCGGCGGCACCCGGCCGTGGCCGAGGATGCCGGCCCCGAGCGGGCGCATCCGCGAGAAGAGTTCATCGTGAACGGCCAGGGTGCGGAACAAGATCAGTGGTTCGAGCGCGGTATCCCTCGGCATCCACCTCCTGAGCTGAGCGTCGACAACGGGTGCGTACGGCGGCTGGAGTGGGGCGATGCGCGGTGCGATGGTCATAGGTCAGAACCTCGTGCTTCGGTCGAGCCGGCGAACCGTTCCGGATGTGATGCTAAAATCGCCCAGTTGCTTCGAAAAACAGAGCAAGGACGGTATCGGTATGGTAGCTTCGGAATCCGAAGCGGGCAAGCGGCCATCGGTCGGTGAACCCGTTCGGGGGTCCCGTACTGGCCGCCCGATCATGGTGCTGTTGGATTTGCTGGGCCGGCGCTGGGCCCTGCGCGTGCTGTGGGAACTGCGTGACGGCACGGGCGCGACCTTCCGCGGTTTGCAGACTCGGACGGGCGGGGTATCCGCGAGCGTCCTCAATGATCGGCTGCGTGAGCTGCGGGCGGCCGGCATCGTCGAGACGGATGCCGACGGTTACCGGTTGAGCACTGATGGCCGCGACCTGATCGCGTCCCTCGCGCCCCTGCAGGTTTGGGCGCAGCGATGGGGTGAGCCCTGACGCGTGTCGTACACATCGCCGATGATCGCGTTCATCAGCCGCGTCGGAGCGACAGTGTGATCTTTCGCAAGCCGGATTCGCAGATGCACCCTGCCCTCTGGCGGGGGAAGGCTACCCCTTTTCTCGCTCGTTTCATGAGTGGCCGCCACCGCGAAGCCAGTCGGTCCACGGGATGCCCCAATCGCCGTTGTGCCAGATATCGAGGGGGTCGCCACCGGTGTTGCGGACCTCGACGACGTCGCCGGGTATGACGAAGTCGTAGAACCATGCGGCGTCGGCAGGGGAGATGTTCAGGCAGCCGTGTGAGACGTTGGTGTTGCCTTGGGCCCACATGCTCGCGGCCAGTTCGTGCACGAAGATTCCGTCGTGGCTGATGCGGACCGCATGATTGATGCTCGTGCGGTAGCCGAGCGCTGAGCCGGTGGGCAGGCCGTAGCTGGCGGAGTCCATGATCACGGGGTCGTTCTGGTCCAGCACGGTGTAGACGCCCGGGCGAGTCCAGAACGACATGGCTCTGCCGCCGACGACTGCGGTGCCGCCCATGCCCATCGACGTAGGCATGGTGCGCACGAGGCTTCCGTTGTCGAAGACCTCGATCTGTTTGGTGTCGTCGTCGGCGATCGCGACGTGCGCGGGCCCGATGTTCACCGAGACCCGTTGGTCGCGCGTGCCGTAGCGGCCCTCGCCGAGTGCACGGCCGAAGAGTTCGGCCGCGATCGTGATCCGGGTTCCCGGTGCGTGATAGTGCTCCGGTCGCCAGTGAGCGTTCTGATCGTCGAGCCAGTACCAGGCACCGGCGACGGCCGGCTCGGTGGTGACCTGCAGGTGCCGTTCCACGGCCACCCGATCCACGGGTTCGTCGAAGTGCGCGACGAGCACGAAACCTACTCCATAGGTGTCGTTTTCGGCCAGCTCGACGAGATTGGCGGAGCGTAGGGAGACGTCGATGAGCTGCTGCGGTCGCACCGTGGTGCAGGTTGTCGTCGCGGTGACGTCGCCGGCTTCGCCGTGAGCGACGGCTTTCGCGGTGTAGGTGTGTCCGTAGCCGAGTGGTTCGGCACTTGTCCAGGCTCGATGATCGGGTGCCGATACGCCCGGCAGCGATCTGCCGGTTTCATCGACCCATTCGACCGACCGCAGCGTCCCGTCGGTGACGGTGATCGTCGCGGGACTGCGCGCTTCGACATCATGGGTGCCGGGTGCGGGATCGAATCGGATTGTGGCGGGTCGGGGTGGCGGCGCGATTTCTCGCGTCCACCCCCATCCGGCCAGGGCGAGACCACCCGCACCTGCGAAGCCGATCAGCAGGCGACGACGTCTCAATGCCACCGTCTATCTCCCTTCTCCCGGATGCCGGCCGACCTCCGTCCGCCAGCATGCGGCAGCTACGCGCCGCCCGTGACACCGACGACCAGCATCTCCACCGATCCGCCGCACAACCGATACCGTTCCTCGATCCGGGGATCTCATAAGACGGTCGTCGGTGGTCTGCCAGGAGCTGGATCGGGTGTTTGCGCTGCTCCACTGACCGGCAGCCTGCCCACCGCCGATCGGGCCAAGTCGGTCATCACCTATCGCGAGACCGTTGCCCTCCGCCCACGTGCTCGCAGCACCGCGCCGACGACACCCCACGGACCGGGCGATTCTGTCTCACCACCAGTGACGGCATCCCGTAGTCGAGGAAGGTCGCGCTCAGGGTGCCGCTACGTTTCGAGCCCGGCGAAGCCCACGTCGACCGCATCCGGGGCATGTGATGTCGGGCCCCACTTCAGCGCTCTGACCAGCAGCATCAACGACCACGAAGCCCGGCTGGAGCGACGCATCGCCGCCGCGCCCGATCCGCTGAGCCTGTGATCATCCCGAGGTCTTCACGGTCGAGTGGACCCAGGGGGACTCGACCTCCGACCGCCAACGATTCGTAGTGCAAGGTCGGCGTAATAGTCGCCGATGTCCTCCGGTGACCAGGAACCACCCTCGTGATACCAGCGCGCGATATCGATCCCGAGCGAGAGCAGAGCGGTCGCCGCCATATGGGTATTCGAGTTCTCGAACACCCCGGCGGCCGCCCCTCGCTCGATCAAGCTCCGGACCTCTCCTTCGATCGCACGCCGGGTTTCCTTGATCTCCTGTTGATGTTCTGGGCTCAGAGCGGCGAGCTCGTAGTTGATGATCCGGGCCACGGTATGGGCGCGTGCGTGATGGATCGTGAACTCCCTCATCACGGCGATCAGTTGCTCGGCGGGGTCTTCTACCGAAGCGATGGCGGTGCGGACACGCTCCAGGGTGTCCAGGTGACCGGCGCGCGAGATCTGGTAGAGCAACTCTTCCTTGGAACGGTGGTACACGTAGATCGCCCCCGTGCTCACTCCGGCGATCGAGGTGATGTCGCGGGTCGTCGAGCCGTGGAAGCCGCGTTCAGCGAAAGCAACCACCGCCGCGTCGAGCAGCCGCGCGCGGGTCTGGTCTGCGCGCGAGCGGTCCTCAGTATCGGTCACCTGGACAGTATGGCTCTACACAGCGAGCACGAGTTTGCCGGTGTTGGCACCTGTGAACAGCATGTTCAAGGTTTCGCCGAAGCAGGCGACCCCGCCGTCCACAACGTGCTCCCTGCTCTTGATCCTGCCCTCGGCCAGCCAACCGGAGATCTCCGCGACCGCCTCACCGTAACGATCCGCATAGTCGAAAACGACGAAGCCCGTCATGGACGCCCGGGAGACCAGCAGCGACATATACCGCGAAGGTCCCGGAGGGAGCTTCTCCGCGTTGTACGCCGAGATCGCACCACAGAGGACGATGCGGGCGCCACGCCGGAGATTGGCAAGCGCGGCATCGAGGATGTCACCGCCGACATTGTCGAAATAGACGTCGATTCCCTCCGGAGCGACCTCCCGCAGCCGCAGCAGGACGTTCTCGCTCCGATAGTCGACGGCCGCATCGAAGCCGAGTTCCTCGGTCAGCATCCGGCACTTCTCAGCGCCGCCCGCGATCCCGATCACCTTCGCACCCTTGATTTTTGCGATCTGACCGGCGATGCTGCCGACGGCACCCGCGGCCGCGGAGGCCACCACCGTGTCTCCGGCTCGCAGTTTGCCGATCTCGAGCAAACCGAAATAGGCCGTCATTCCCGGCATTCCGAGCGTACCCAGCCAGGTCGGACCGCCCGCCGAACTCAAATCGATCTTTTGCACCCCCCGGCCATCATGAATCGCGTATTCGGTCACGCCGAAAGTCCCGCTGACGGCGTCGCCTACGGCGAAGTCCGGATGCGTCGAATCGACCACGGTCGCGATATCCAGCGACCGCATGACCTCCCCGACACCGACCGGCGGGACATATGACCGCACGTCGTTCAGCCAGCCGCGCATTGCCGGGTCGAGGGAGATGAAATCGACCTTGACCAGGATCTGGCCCTGGGAGAGCGCGGGCAGTTCCTCGGTCGTCAGGTTCCATGTGCCCGCGTCGGGCAGCCCCGACGGCCGTTTCGCGAGCCGCACCTGCTGGGTTGTTGTCATGTGATCTCCTCTTGGATCATGTGTCATCCTCCTGATCGGCCATCAGGGCACCAGCATCGCGACCGTCTCGGCCACACACGCGGGCTTGTCCGAGCCCTCGAGCTCCACGGTCACTCGAATCACTGCCTGCGACCCGATCGTGCCCGGCACGAGCGAGACCAGCTCGACACCGGCTCGGACCCGGGATCCGGCTGGGACCGGAGTGGGGAATCGCACCTTGTCGGTGCCGTAGTTGACGCCCATCGATAGGCCCCGCACCGCATACACCTGGCCGGCCAGCATCGGCACCATCGAGAGGGTGAGAAACCCGTGTGCGACGGTGGTCCCGAACGGTCCGGTGGCGGCTTTCGCGGGATCCACATGGATCCACTGGTGATCCCCGGTAGCTTCGGCGAAGCGATCGATCTGTTCCTGGGTCACCGCGTGCCAATCGCTGTATCCGAGGTGGGTCCCGACTGCGGACTCCAGCTCGGCCAGGCCCTGAAATACCCGCACAGCTCCTCCGTTCAGTTCCGCGGGCCGCCGGCCACGTAGATCACCTGGCCGGACACGAATCCGGCGCCCTCGCTCACCAGGAACGACACGGTGTGCGCGATATCGGCGGGAGTGCCGGTACGGGCGACGGGAATCTGGGCGGCCATCGCCGTCTTGAGTTCCTCGAAGGGAATGTTCATCCGGGCGGCCGTGGCCGCGGTCATCTCCGTCTCGATGAAACCCGGGGCCACCGCGTTCGCGGTGACGCCGAACTTGCCGAGTTCGAGTGCGAGCGTCTTGGTGAATCCCTGTAGCCCGGCCTTGGCGGCCGCGTAGTTGGCCTGGCCACGGTTGCCGAGTGCCGACGTGCTGGACAGGTTCACAATGCGACCCCACTTCTGCTCGATCATGTGCGCCTGCGCCGCCCGGGCCAGCAGGAACGACCCGCGCAGATGCACACCGAGGACAGCATCCCAGTCGTCGGCACTCATCTTGAACAGCAGATTGTCGCGCAGGATCCCGGCGTTGTTGACGAGCACCGTCGGTGCGCCGAGTTCGGCGGCCACACGGTCGACCGCCTGGGTGACCGCGGCCTCGTCGGCAACATCGACACCGACCGCAAGCGCGCGGCCACCGGCCGACTCGATCTCGTCGACGACGGTCTTGCAAGCGGCTTCGTCCAGATCGAGCACGGCTACTGCCATGCCGTCAGCGGCCAGCCGCCGCGCGACAGCGGCGCCGATTCCGCGAGCGGCGCCGGTAACGACCGCGGTCCGCTGTGTCGGATCGGTCATGAATACTCCTCGAAGATGTGATTGCGGTGGAAACTGCTGAGCTCAGGGCGTGTAGACCACGCGGCCGACGGTCTCGCCGTCCGCGAGTCGCTGCACGGCGCCGGCCACGTCCTCCAGCCCCAGCCGTGCACTGACCAGGGGACGGATCGCACCGTCGGCGGCAAGCGCGGCAAGCGCGCGGTGGCATTCGGCGACGGCGCCCGGATCCTGGGTGTTGTACAAACCCCAGTGCAGACCGAGGATCGAATAATTCTTGATCAGCGCGTGGTTCAACGCGGGCGTTTGGATCTCGCCGCCGGCGAACCCGACGACTACGATTCGGCCCTCGAAGGCAATGCATTTCGTGGACCGCTGGTATACCTCGCCGCCGACCGGGTCGTAGATCACGTCGGCACCACGACCGCCGGTTACGTCCTTGACGACCTCGACGAAGTCCCGCTGGTGGCGATCGATGACCACGTCGGCGCCCAAAGCCTCGGCATAGGCTGCCTTTTCGGCACCGCCCACGACTCCGATCACCCGGGCGCCGGCGGCCTTGCCGAGCTGGATCGCGGCGCTGCCCACGCCACCTGCCGCGGCGTGCACCAAGAGGGTCTCGCCCGCTGCCAATCCGGCGCGCCGATGCAACCCGAACCAGCCGGTCTGGTAGCCGATGAACAGCGAGGCCGCCTCCGCGTCATCCAACGCCGGCGGCGCGGGGAAGGTCTGGGCGGCCTCCAGCACGGCGAATTCCGCGAAACCACCGTGGGGCAGCGCCGCGCCCCCGAGCACCCGGTCACCGACAGCGATCCCGGCCACGTCTGCACCGATCGCCACGACTTCGCCGCACAATTCGACGCCGGGCGTGAACGGCAACGGTGGCCGGACCTGATAGAGGCCACGGCACATCAATACATCGGGGAAGTTCGCCGCGGCACCGGAGACCCGCACGAGAACCTGGCTCTGGCCGGGCTCTGGAACTTCCACGTCCTCGAGCCGGAGCACCACGCCCGGTTCGCCCAGCTCGTGGACTCGCCACGCCTTCATCCGCGCCATGTCAGACCCCACCTGTCAGAGTGATGCCGCCGTCGACGACCAGCAACTGCCCCGTCAGCCAGCTCGCGTCGTCGGAGAGCAGAAACGCCACTACACTGCCGATGTCCTCGGGCACGCCGAGTCGCTTCAGCGGGTAGGCCGCGGCGACCTCGTCCTCCCTGCCGTCGTAGAGAGCGGTGGCGAATTTCGTCTTCACCACCGCTGGGGCGACGGCGTTGACCCGCAAGTTCGGGCCGAGTTCGACCGCGAGTTCCTGGGTGATGTGCGTGAGCATCGCCTTGCTCGAACCGTAGAAGCCGATGCCCGGCGCGGGCTTGAGACCGGCGACCGACGACACGTTCACGATCGCGCCCCCGAAGTCCTTCATCCAGGCCCGGTAGGTCTGCTGCACCCACGACAGCGCGGCCAGACAGTTGACCTCGACTATCTTGCGGGCCACCTCCAACGGCAAATCGACCATCGGCCCGAACGCCGGGTTGATGCCGGTGTTGTTGACCAGGAGATCGGCGCTACCGAACGTGTCGATCGCGCGCGCGACCGTCTCCGCCTGGTGATCGACGTCATCGGCTCTGCCTGCGACGGCCAGCGCGCGGTCCGGGCCGCCCAGCGCTTCCACGGCTTCGTCGAGGGCGCCCTGTTTGCGGGCGGTGATCACGACTCTCGCCCCCTCGTCCACCAAGCGCTGCGCGATGCCGAGCCCGATGCCTCGACTCGCACCGGTGACTATCGCTGTCTTGCCTTCGAATCTGTTCATCAATGAATCCCTCTGCGCAGTGCGCGGTTACGACAGGCGCTCGAGCACCATCGCCATGCCCTGACCGCCGCCGACGCACATCGTTTCCAATCCGATCTGCTTGTCATGGAACTGCAGCGAGTTGATCAGGGTGCTGGTTATGCGGGCGCCGGTCATGCCGAATGGGTGACCGATCGCGATCGAGCCGCCGTTGATGTTGAGCTTGTCGAAGTCGACGCCCAGCTCCCGCGCCGAGGGAATGACCTGGGCGGCGAAGGCTTCGTTGATTTCGACCAGGTCGACATCGTCCATGGTCATCCCGGCCCGGGCCAGCGCCTGCTTCGACGCCTCCACCGGTCCCAGGCCCATGATCTCGGGCGACAGCGCGCTGACTCCGGTCGCGACGATCCGAGCCAGTGGCGTCAGGCCGAGCTCGGCCGCCTTGGTGTCGGACATGATCACGACCGCGGCCGCGCCGTCGTTGAGCGGGCAGCAGTTGGCGGCGGTCACCGTCCCGTCGGGCCGGAATACCGGCTTCAGTTCGGCGACCTTGTCCAGGGTGACGCCGGGCCGCGGACCGTCGTCCTTCGAGACAACGCTGCCGTCGGGCAGGGTGATCGCGGTGATGTCGCGCTCCCAGAACCCGTTGGCGAGGGCGGCCTCGGCGAGGTTCTGGCTACGTACACCGAAAGCGTCCTGCTCGGCACGGGTCACACCGCACAGCTGCGCCACGTTCTCCGCGGTCTGTCCCATTGCGATATAGACATCCGGTAGCAAACCCTCCGTGCGCGGGTCGGTCCAGACCTCTCCTCCCGCAGCGAATTTCGCGGTCCGGCGCACCGCGTCGGCGAACACCGGGTTCTCGGTGTCGGGCAAGCCGTCTGCATTGCCCTTGACGTAGCGGCTCACGGTTTCCACACCGGCGGAGATGAAGACGTCGCCCTCGCCGGCTCGGATCGCGTGCAGTGCCATCCGGGTCGTCTGCAAACTCGACGAGCAATACCGGTTGACCGTTGTGCCGGGCACCCGATCCAGGCCCGCCAGAATCGCCACCACTCGAGCGAGATTGAAGCCCGACTCACCGGCAGGCTGGCCACACCCGAGCATCAAATCGTCGATGCCGTTCGGACCGAGGGCCGGCACCTTCGCCAGCGCGGCCCGCACGATCTGCGCCCCGAGGTCGTCGGGCCGGAGATCCCGCAACGAACCCTTGCCGGCGCGACCGATCGGTGACCGGACGGCAGAGACGATGACGGCTTCGGGCATGACTGTGAACCTTTCGAGCAAGTTACTGAGCGCTTGTTAACCTCCCGTCACCATGCTGGACGGATCGGCGGTGGTCAATACGTCACAGGGAATTCGACCTGTGACACAGGGCACATTTCCGGGTGCGACCCCATCGACGGACAGCTCAGAGGGGAGGCGCCCCCCTGCCGTCGCCGGCCAGTGAGGATTACTTCTTCCTCAGTCCGTCCAGGGCCCGCTGGGCTTGGATTCTGGCGATCGCGCCGAGCTCGTCCAGGTTCACCGAGGGCTCGCCGTGCTGGCGCAAAATGGGGATTCGTACTCGCACCGAGACGTTGCTGTCCTGCACGCCGACGAGGTAATCCATTCCAGTTGTGTAGCTGAAATCCGAGACCGCGGTGTGCCAGTAACCCTGGGCGCCGATTCCGGTTACCTCGCCGGAACTCCGCCCTGACCCGGGAGTGGCGTCCTGGCGTTTCCAGTCGTCATAGGCGGGAGCAGCTCCGGCCGCCGTGAACTCGACGCGGAGGTCGATGGCCGCTTGATTCCAGTGGACGCCGTCGCCGGCGAGGCTTTTGTAGCTGAATTGGCATGACAGACGGCCTGGACCATCGACCCTCGGCGCGGTTTCGTGGTGGTAGGGCGGCTGGTCCGGTGTGGACGACCACTTGTGCAACGGGGCGGGGTCGACCAGATCGCACGCGTTGGCGATCCCGATCATCGAATAGATTCCCGGCGCCGGCTCCGGATGTGGAGTGGTCGTGGCGGTCGATGACGTCGCCGGTGCGCCGGTGGACGCCTCGACAGCGGCGGACCGACTGCCACTGCCGCCGTCGGCGATGATGAAGCCGATCACCACACCGGCGCCCAGCACTGCCACCAACGCGACGACACCGGCGGCGATCAGGCCTGGCTTACGGTAACCGGTAGGGGAGGACGCACCCTGCGGAATCAGCGGCTGATATCCCTGAACAGGTCGGCTGTACTCGGTGACGGGCCGTGCCCAGTCGCCGGTCGACAAATGTGGTTGCGGCGCAGTGAGATCGGAGTCGCCCGGGATGGGCTGGTCGGGTGGGTGCCGCGGATCTGTCATCTCTCGCAGCCCCTTCGATTGCTCGACGCGCTCCCCGTCGACCCCTCTACTCCGCGCCGATCGTACTTCGCCGGTGGCCCAGTGGTCACCTGACCGTCCTCATCGGTCTGTTCGAGTCGATGGCTGCTAGTTCTGTCGCAGTCCGCTCAGCATCTTGCGGGCTTGGGCTCTGGCGACCGAGTCGAGTTCGTCTCTGCCGACCACCGGTGCTTCCTTCTCGCGTGAGAGGTCGATCTCCACCCGCACCGCGACACCGCCGTCCCATACGCACATCACGTATTCGGCGTCCACGATGCCACCGAAATTGTCGGCTTCGAACTGCCAGTAGCCTCGGGTACCGATTCCGGTGAACTCCCCGGACGTCACCACCGATCCGTCATCGGCGAGGTCGGCGGTGCTGCGTTTCCAATGGTCGTACGTTCGCGAAGCCGAACCGTCCATGACGTCGGCCCGGACCCTGACCGTCGCTGTGTTCATCGGAAAGGTGTCGGCGGCCGAATTGCCGTAGTAGACATCGCAACTCAGGGTACCGAAGTTGCCGGACGAGGAAGTTTCCTCATGTGCGGGATCGCCGTGCGGCGCGGACGCCCACCTGGTCAATGGGGTGAGATCGACAAGGTCGCACGCATTGGTGATCGCCCTCATCGAATAGGTCACCGGTCCCGGCGGCGCAGTGGCCGCGGCACTATCGCTGTCTCGATCACGCACGACGAAACCGATCACCACCCCGATCACCAGCACCATCACTGCCAGCCCGACAACACCGGCAACGATCAACCCCGGCTTGCTGCGACCGGCCTGCTGCGTCGGATACGCCGGTGGCAGAGGCCGTTGCGGCGGCCAGTGCCCCCGACCGGCGTGCTGATGCCCGATGACGGGCTGACCGGAGGGCGAGGTCGGCATGTGAGAGTCGTCGCCCGAATCCGGGACCGTGCGGCCATCTGTCGGCGAATCCTGTTGCCGGAAATCGGAGTTGCCCGCCCGCTCCTGATCACCGGGCTCGTACGGAGCACCAGTCATGCGTGTAGCCCCTCCGATCCTGGACGAACCCCCGCCACGTGGTCGGGTCGGCCCTGATCATTGCCGATATCACACCACAGTTCGATTCCATGTCATACCAGGGGACTACATGGAATGAGAATCCGGCCGATAGCTTCGGTGAGTATCGAAATCGTCACCCGTCCCCGACGCGCCGAGCACTGCCCGCAGGATCAGATCTCCCATCGAGGTCGACCGGTCTGCATCGAGGATGGACGAAGATGGCATCTCCGACTCAGCTCTCAGGAAGATTTATGACGACACCTGCCTTGCCCCCCGTGTCATTTCCACGGTCATCGCGGCGCGGTAGCGCCGACGGTGATTACGCCGGCCTGTTGCGCCGGATCTCCGACGCGGGGCTGATGAACCGGCGTCCCGTCTACTACACCGTCCGGCTCAGCCTCGTCGGGATCGCGTTGGTGGCCGGCTGGGTGGTGTTCGTCCTCGTCGGCGATTCGTGGTGGACGCTCATGGTCGCGGCGTTCATGGCCCTGACGTTTGCTCAGGTCGCACTCGTCATGCACGATGTCGCGCACCGCCAAGTCTTCCGGCTACGGCAGCCGACGGAAATCATGGGCCGACTCGTCGGCAACGCGGGCATCGGCCTGGGCTACGGCTGGTGGCAGGACAAGCACACCCGGCATCATGCCAATCCGAACCACGAGGAACTCGACCCCGATGTCGCACCTGACTTTCTGGTCTGGTCACAACGGCAGGCTCGGGCCAGCCGTGGTCTGCCTCGTCTCATCGGGAGGGCGCAGGCGTACCTGTTCTTCCCGCTGCTGATGCTGGAGGGTCTGAACCTCCATGCGGCCGGAGTACGTGCGCTCAGAAATCGGTCGGTCAAACACCGCGGATGGGAGGGCGCGCTGCTCTTTGCCCACTTCGCCGCTTATCTGGCCGCATTGTTCGTGGTTCTGCCCGCCGACAAGGCCTTCGCATTCCTTGCTGTTCACCAAGCGCTGTTCGGCTTGTACATGGGCTGCATCTTCGCCCCGAACCACAAGGGCATGCCGACCCTGACCGGCGACGATCGTCCCGACTACTTACGCAGGCAGGTGCTGACCTCACGTAATGTGCGGGGCGGCGTGTTCACCGACTTCGCCCTCGGCGGACTCAACTATCAGATCGAGCACCACCTTTTTCCGAGCATGCCGACGCCGAATCTGCGTCACGCGCAAGTGATCGTCCGCGACTACTGCACTGAAATCGGCGTGCCGTACCACGAGACCGGGCTGATCTCCTCTTACCGCGAGGCGCTGAGGCACCTGCACCACGTCGGCGCACCTCTCCGCACCACCGACCGACACCCGGACGCCAGCTAGTCCGCGGGTCGAACGAGCCGAACTCGTGTGTTGCTCCATAGGCACAGGCCAGCCCCGTTCTGAGCCCGCTACACCGAAGAGGAGTACTGGCCGTAGTCGTACGCTGACGGCCGTCCAGCTTCGCCGTCGGAGCCATGCGGATCGCGGGCACCCGTCCGTGACACCGCGATTCACATGGCTGTCCGGCCCGGTCGATCGAATTCAGTCCGACGTCACGACCCGCAGCCTCCGGGTGAGGGTCAGGCCGATACCCGGTCGGCGGTGAGGAAATCGTCGACGAAGCGCAGTGCCCGGTCTTCCAACACTGCGAAGTGGGCGTCGCGCGCGGCGCCGGTGAGCGCGTTGTCGAGCAGCAGGTTGCCGTCGGCGTCCAGGCGCTGCGGTTTCTCCTCGGCTCCGGGCAGCAGTCCCACCATCGACTGCGTCAGGCCGCAGTAGTAGGCGATGCCGTCGTCGAGTTGTGTGCTCAGTGCCTGCTGCATGATGTCGACGACTCCGTCGTCGTCCGCAGCGCCGGCCAGGCCGAGCCACAGCATCCGCTTGCCCGCGAGCCGGGGCTTGCTGCGGCCGTAGGCGAATCCGTAGTTCCACACGCGATCGATCCAGCCTTTGAGGATTGCAGGTATCTGCATCCAGTACACCGGGAACACCGCGACGATGACATCGGCGGCGAGGATGCGCCGCATATGATTCTCGACCTCGGAGGAGTAGGTTTTGTCCCGGTTGTTCCAGTCCGGTAGGTCGGCGGCCGTCATTCGGGGATCGAATGCCTCGGCGTGCAGATCGAGCAGGTCGATCCGGTAGCCCGCCGCGGTGAGTCGGCGGACAGCAAGCCCGGCGATATGGGTGGTCAGCGAGTCGGGGCGGGGGTGGGCCACTACGACCAGTGCGGTGCGAGTGGTCGCGGCGTCCTCGATCTGGTTACTCGGCACGGGGTCCTCCATTGTGGTCCGGTTCACGGAACGATCGGTTGTGCGGTCGAGTCCATTCCACACTCGATCCGGTGGACGATCTATGGGTAGAGATCTACATCCGATAGGAGTTCGTCTACTCTCGTAGCGTGGACCCCTTGAGTAAATTGCTGAGTGGTATCCGCGCCGAAGGAGCCGTACTCGCCCACGCGGTCCTGGAGGCGCCGTGGACCATCCGCTTCGCCGACCGTGCACCGTTGACCATGGTGACGGTGCTGCGCGGCGGTGGCACGCTGCTGCTTTCCGGCGGTGCGGAGCAACGGATCTCGGCTGGAGACACCGCGATCGTGCGCGGTCCCGAACCGTTCCTCCTCGTCGACCGACCTGATTCGGTCGACCTGCCACACGACGAATACGAGGTGGCATGCTTCGCGGCGGACGCGGCCTGCGAGGCCGGACTGGAAGGCGGACGGTGGGGCAATGACCCCGTCGGCGAGACCGCTCTGATCGTCGGCGCCTACCGGGCCTCGGGCCGGCGCCATGAACGGCTGCTGCGCGCGGTGCCACCCGTTCTGGTGGTGTCGGACGACGTGGAGGTATGCGCCTGGATGGAATCCGTTGCCGCGGACGCGCTCGCGCGGCCGGCCGGAGCCCAGGCGCTGATGGACCGGCTGCTCGACTGGGGGCTGGTATGCACACTGCGCGACTGGTTCGAAAAGGAGGCCGCAGAGGCGCCGGGATGGTATCGCGGACCGGCGGACCCGGTGGTCGGACCGGCGCTCGAGGCGATGCATAGACGACCCGCCGCCAGCTGGACCGTGGCCTCACTGGCGGCCGAGGCGGGTGTGTCGCGGGCCCTGTTCGCGCGGCGTTTCACCGAGGTGATGGGGCAGTCGCCACTGGCGTATCTCACCGAATGCCGGATGGACGACGCGGAGGAATTGCTCTCCGACCGCAATCTCACCGTGGCGCAGGTCGCGAAGGCCGTCGGCTATTCGGATGCTTTCGGTTTCAGCGCAGCGTTCAAACGGCATCGAGGCATGCGTCCGAGTCACTTTCGCGCCACCTCTGATGTCGGAGCGTGAGCCGAAAGGGGCTGACCGGAAATCCGTCGGGGTGTAACTGCCGCACAGCCGAATGCGGCCGGCTCCTCCGGACAGGCGCGGACAGCGACACCGTCACACCCGGCCCGACCGCTACCCCTGCCCTGAGGGCGCTCACTCCGACCCTGCCGCCTTCCAGCAGGAGATGGCCGAATGTGCCGCTGGGCCGGCTCGGCCACCCCGAGGAAATCGCCGCCGCCGTGGTTTTCCTCGCCTCCGGACAGAGCAGCTTCATCACCGGTGCGAGCCTCTACGTCGACGGCGGCCTGAACCAGATCTGATTTTCCTGGCGCCACACCAGTGCTGATGGCGGGGGCTGCCGGGCATGCGCGCCGGAGCGACGCGGAGGTGATGCCGCGTGTCGGCAGACACCGCAGCCGAAGCGGTGCGCTCCGCTACGTGTATCAGCGCACCGCCACCGATGTCTTCAGCCTGCGGATACCCCGGCTCAGCAATAGGTTGTCCCACAGGCTCGATGGCGTGCGTTCGGGATCCATCAGGTCGTTCTCCGCAAGCGGGCTGTCCTCGTCCTCGACGGTCTCCGGCTCGAACCGCACCAGGGTCCGGCCGTTGCCGCGCAACGTCTCGACGGTGCGCAGAAGCGATGACGTCTCGGCGAGTGTGGCGTCGAACTTCGCCGGTTCGGCATCGAGATGCTCGCAGAGCAGCTGACGCCGGATACCGAGGATGGTGTCCCGCAGCAGGTCACCGTCCGCGGTGGCGGGGGTCACCTCGACCGCCAGATCGCATTCGGTGTCGAAGCCCATCGAACGGTTGTTGAGGTTCGATGATCCCACCCGCAGCAGCCGATCGTCCATCACCAGCACCTTGGCATGGACGTAGATCGGCGCACCGGCCTCGGTGACGGGATAGTAGACGCCGAACCGGTTGCCGTTATCGGCCTTCCACAACAGATGCAGTAAACGGCGGCGGGCCCCATCCATCGCCTGTTGCTCGAGCCAGCCGTCGGCGTGACGCGGCAGCACCAGCACGATCTCCGGACCATTCGGCTCACGCAGCCGCTCAGCGATCGCCTCGGCGAGGGTGCGCGAGGCCAGATACTGGCTCTCGATATACAACGACCGCCTCGCGCCCGCGATCGCCGCCAGATACAACGCCTCGATCTCCCGGACCTCGGCGCGGTCGGCGAGTTCGGGGAAGGTCCGCGCGATACCCACATCCACAGACCGCATCGTCGGCTCCAGCCCCTCCGGCCAGGGCGTCTCACCGGCGATCTCCGCGACCGCGGCCAATTGCTGTCCCGTCGCCGCCTTCCACCGGGCCCGAGCCAATTCGCCGATCGCCCTGGCCGCCTCGCCGTCGACGGCGGTGGTCGCGTCATGCCATGGTCCGTACCGGTTGCCGTTCGGCTCGGTCCGATAGTGATTGCCGTCTCGATGGTCGCTGGTGTCCCAGCGATCGACGGTCATGTCGATACCACCGCAGAACGCGAGCGCGTCGTCGATCACCACGATCTTCTGGTGGTGCGCCGAACCGATCGGGTGCGCGCCATCCATTTCCAGGTGCAACCGTCGATCGGTCATCCAATTGACAACGAAGATCGGTGTCATCCCACGGCTGATCGCTGCGAACGCGCCGACATTCCACTTCAGCAGGTAGATATCGAGATCCGGTCGCTGTTTCGGCAACCAGGACAAGAATCTACCCAGCCGATTCGGCCCTTCGAGGGTCTTGTCCTGCGGCTCGAACTTGATCCGGGTATCGAAATCCCAGCCGATCAGCACGATGCGCTTGCGGGCCTGCAACATCGCGGACTTCGCATGGCGGAAATAATCCGCCGCATCCACAATGCACGCCAGCCGATCAGCCCGTGCGACCTGCCAGCAAGTTTCGCCGGGGGTGAGGATTCGTTCCTCGTCGCTCATGTGTAGTCAGTTCCCTCGTCCAGCCGGACACCCGCCCCCGCAGGTGAACGATTCACACTACTGTGTGGTCACTCACCGCGGTTCCCTCGGGCAGGCGCGGTGTCCAACGGCTTGACACTCAGCGTTGTACGCCGGTTCCCGGCTGCCCCCTACCAGGCACAATGTGTTCAGATAGTCAGCGAACCGTTGAGCCGAGCCGAATCGTTCCGCCTCGACACGTCTGCAGCATCGCCTCGCTTCGTTGTGGCCGTCAATGGTCGAAGGACACTCAGTTCGGGTGACATGTTTGGTTGTTCTTATCGGGGTCGACGACGCCGGTTCGGAATCAGTCCGGACCGAATTGAGGATATTACTTCGGTCACATAGCCTGGCCACGGTCTGAAAGCTGGATAGGCGTCAAGCAATTTCACTACCAGCGCGGGACGCGCGCCCATCGGCCCCGAGGTCGAAGGTTGGCCCGCGACGCAGTGGCGGCCGCGCACCTGATCGTTTGCCGGGTAAGCCTTCTCGCGTTGTGGGCGATGCGCGGTCTCGCCGATGACTCGCCTCCAGCCCCGTCCTCGGCCCGATCGCTGACGACCAGGTTCTAGCGGCCGAGTTCGAGCAGCAGTTCGCTGAGTTCGGCCGGCATGGTGATCATGCAGTCATGGCCGCTCGGCAACTCCCACACCTGCGATGCGGAACCGTTGGGCTGGATCGAGGGAACTGGTCGACGGGTGATGCCCTCCGGCGTTGCGCCGACGCAGTGGATGTGCGTGCGCGGGATCGTGTTCACGACCGGGTTGTCCAAGCGGACCGGCTGCTGTAGGCAACGCACCGGCTGATCTGAGAGCATCGTGCGCAGCCAGGCGATGTCGGTCGGGTCGGTGACCCCGAACAGGCCGAAGGGTGACGGCAGCTCGGGCAGCGGGGGAATGCGCCAGCCGCTGCCCGAGCTTGCGGCGAGGTCGATCAGTCGCTGGCTCATGGGTTGGACTTCGATCGCGGTCTCACCGTCCTCTGGGACCATCGCGTCGAGATACACGAGGTGCGCGATCCGGTCCGGAATCTGGTTGGCCGCCGAGGAGATGACCAATCCCGCATAGCTGTGCCCCACGAGGACGACGTCGGTGAGGTCCTTGTCTTTGATCAGCTCGATGACGTCGGCGACGTGGGTGTGGAGCCCCACTTCGGGGCCGAGTAGATGCGCCTTGTCGCCGTAGCCGGTCAGCGATGGCGCGTACACCTGATGCCCGGCCGATTCCAACAGCGGTACCACTCGCTGCCAGCACCGGCCACTGTGGCAGGCGCCGTGGACCAGCAGAAATACAGACATAATCGTCCTTTTCGACGTGCGGTGGGGCACCGAGGATCTCGGTTACTTCTCTTGCCTCGGTACACTTCGGGAACCACGATCAGTGTGGTGCGCTCGATATGGATCGGGCAATAAGGCACATTTCGGTGCCCCGGTTCCTGGGAGGTAACCATGACCGCCACAGAGGGTGAGCCGCCACAGAGCCAGGACGATGCGTGCCGAACACGGGAAGTGCTGGACATCGTCGGAGACAAGTGGTCACTGCTGGTCGTGCGACATCTCAGCAAGGGACCACGCCGGTTCACCGAACTGAAACGCGACATCGACGGTATAAGCCAGCGCATGCTCACCGTCACACTGCGCGCTCTGGAACGCGACGGCATCCTGACCCGCACCGTGCGCAGCGTGATGCCACCCCACGTCAGTTACGAACTCACCTCGATGGGCACGAGTCTCCGCGCAGCGGCCCTACCCCTGTTGGAGTGGAGCATTACGCACCTGGCACACATCGACGCCGCCCGCGCCGAATACGACACACGCGCCGACGCCACGACCACCTAGTGCGGAATCAGCCCCGCGTGCCCCAGCTGTGCTGACCAACGCGCCTTCGGTGGCGATTTTGTGGGGCCTGCCGACGGCGCCTGCGGCGGCGATCAACGACACGGCACCGCACGCGGCAGTCCGCAGAGTGCTTTTGTCCTGGTCGGAAAGGGTGATCGACATAATATTTTGCTCCATCAAACCTGTTATGTCCGGTCGGCGTCGTGCCGCTGCGACGAGCTTCCACCCTGACCTGAGGTCAACTGCAACCGTGATCTAGCTCATAGCTACCTCCCTATGGAAGTTCGGGACAGCTGCGGAAACGGGACGCCGTCCCTGCCGGGTGGCAATCGCATCTCACGCACCGGTCCGGTGGTGTTCCGCAGCTCCGTTCTCGGGGTGCCGCGCGATTGGATCTTCATCGGCAAGGGATTCTCCGGGACGACTCGTAAGAACCGCACCGGGCTCGACAACGCGCTCGCGGCGTTCACCTCAGCCGCTGCGGCAGTCACCGATCGGCGGGTCGTGCCGACCACGACGAAGTTCGACCGGTTCGCCCGCAACATGGCCGAAGCCGAAGAGATCCTGACCGGTATATATCGCGCGACTACTACCGGAACCCCGCACTGAAGCGCGAGCACGCCGACCTCGCACTCGAACGCCAGCCCGGCGACCGCTGACCGTGTGGGAAGTGTTCGAGCCCGGCCGGCGAATCAGCGGGTCGTCGCGGCCGCCATGGCGGCGCCGGTGAGTTCGACAGACCGCACTCGGTCCTCGATTCGGGTGGCTTGGTGGGTGAGGATGAGTTCGTCGGCGTGAGTGGAGGTGGCGAAGTCCTCGAGGTATTCGCGAACCTCGGTGGCGGTTCCGACGGCGGTGTACTGGGTCATCGAGGCGAGTTGGCGGCCGTTCGGCGAAGCGAGGAATGCGTCGATCTCCGCGTCGGTGAAGTCGGGGCCCGCCGCACCTCGCGAGATCATCATCCGGGTCCGGGCACGGTAGGCGACCGCTTTTTGCTCGGCTGCCTCGTCGTGGTCCTCAGCGGTGAAAACGTTGACTCCGGCCATGACGTATGGCTCAGCCAGTTGCTCGGACGGCCGGAAAGTGTCGCGGTAGACGGCGACCGCTTGGTGCAGGGCGTCCGGTGCGAAATGAGATGCGAAGGCATAGGGCAGGCCGAGCTGCGCGGCGAGCTGAGCACCGAATAGTGACGAACCCAGAATATAGAGCGGCACAACGCCTTCCGCCCGCGGAACCGCCCGCACGCCCGGTACCCGCGACTGCCCTGACAGGTAGCCCTGCAGTTCCAGCACATCCTGCGGGAACGAGTCCGCGGACGAGGGGTTACGGCGCAGCGCGAGCATGGTTTTCTGGTCGCTGCCCGGTGCGCGTCCGAGCCCGAGATCGATCCGGCCGGGGAACAGCGTCTCCAGCGTGCCGAACTGCTCCGCGATGACCAGCGGCGAGTGATTGGGCAGCATGATGCCGCCCGCGCCGAGGCGAATGGTGTCGGTATGCGCCGCGACATAGCCGATGAGAACACTCGTAGCGCTCGATGCGATGGAGGCCATGTTGTGGTGCTCGGCGTACCAGACGCGCCGGTAGCCGCTGCGTTCGGCGGCTCTGGCCAATTCGACGCTGTTGTCGAAGCTGTCACGCGGGGTCTGGCCGGGTGCGATCGAGGCCAGATCGAGAATGGACAGTGCGATGGGCATATGATGACGCTGCCTTTCGGGTGTCAGAGAACACGGTGAAGTTGTTCGGTGAAAGCGCGAATGCGGGCATCGTCACGGCGGTAATACGTCCACTGCCCGCGCCGGGTGGCATGAAGGAATCCGGCGCGCTGCAGAATCGCCAGATGCACCGACATGGTCGAGGCCGAGGTCCCGGCCTTCTGCTGAATGAGGCCGACGCACACACCGAGTTCGGCCGTATCCCCTTCACGCCCAGGGAAGTTCGACTCCGGGTCCTTGAGCCACTCCAGGATGCGCAACCGGGTCTCGTTCGCCAGTGCCTTGCACTCGTCGAGCACGCTCACCATCCTTCGGTATTTCGCTAATTAACGAACTTACGCCGCTGGTGTCGGTCGGGCACCATGACACTGCTCACTGCGTCGATCGTCACCCGGTGGGAACTGCACTGTCAGCGCATCGGGAAAGGCCGAAGGGCGGCACCGATCGGCACACGCCGTCGAAGACTGGCGGCCGAATCATCCAGCACATGCGGCTCAGGCGAGGGGCGGTGTGCGGCGATGCCGAGTTGGAGCGGCAGGGTGGCCCGGTAGCCGTCGGTGTAGAAGTCGGCGAGAGGGGCGCAGCCTTCGCTGCGACCGTGACACTGCCCGGACCGCCGTCGCGTCGACGCCGCGACCGCAACCGTGGTGGCGGCTAGGTACCAATACCGAGCGCTGGTCCGAACTCGCTCGGCCCACGCCGGGTACGAGTGCTCGACGGACGAAGGCGTCTCGGCTCAGCGCTGCGATTCACAACGCTGTCGCCCGGGGTGGTCGGTGCGTGGGCCTGTGTCACCGGTTCGCTCCGTTCACGGCCGGATGTCACGACCGGCGGCTCTGATGGCGCGTCGCAGTCCGTCACGCCAGTGTGGCAGTGGCGTGAGGCCGCAGTCGATCCACGATGAGTTCGACAGAACGGCATTCCGGGGCCGGGTTGCGGCATCTCGGAAATCGGATGTCCGGCAGGGCCGGATCAGGTCCGCGTCGAGTCCCGCCGCTTCGACAGTCGCACGAGCGAATCGGTACTTGGATGCGGCGCCGCCTCCGGTCGCGTGGAGCAGGCGCGGTGGATTCGGGTGCGCGACGAGGTCGAACAGAGCGGATACGAGATCGTCGACGTAGGTGGGGGACGCGATCTGGTCGGTGACGACCGCGACGTTCTCGCCGCGGGAGCATCTCCGTATGAGCGCGGCTGGGAAATCTTGATCGATCCCCGAGTACAGCCACATGGTGCGGACGATCCGCGCATCGGGCAACGCTGCTCGGGCGGCCTGCTCACCTGCCAACTTGGATCTCCCGTACACGCTCGACGGGGCGGTCGGTGACCAGGTCTCCCACGGGCTCGACGCCGACCCGTCGAAGACGTACGCGGTCGAGATGTGCAGCAGTCGCGCTTCCTTGTTCGCGCAGGCTCGCGCCAGCAGTCCCGGACCGATCCCGTTGACCGCGAGGGCCTTATCGGCTTCGGACTCGGCGGCGTCCACACCGGTGTACGCCGCGCAGTTGATGACCACATCGCCTCGGCGGACGGTGTCGTTCAGCGCTGCTGCGTCGGTGATGTCGAGTTCTTTGGATCCGAGGCCGAGCACCTGTCGATCGGCACGACGAAACGGGCTCGTCGCCCTGGTTATACCGCTGCCGAGCAGTCCGTCCGCGCCGGTGACCACCAGCCTGTTCACCGCGTGTCCTCGGGCGAAGTCTCCACGAGCCGGACCGGGGAGCGTCGGTAGCCGGAAACATACTCCCGCAACGAGGCGACCATGTAGTCGGTCATCTCGTCGGTTATGCCCGGGTACACGCCGACCCAGAAGGTGTTGTCGGCGACGAAGTCGCTGGCCGCCAAGTTTCCGGAGATACGGCACTCGATGTTCGAGTACGCCGGGTGGCGGAGGAGATTTCCGGCGAAGAGGCCACGGGTCGCTATTTTGCGGCTTTCGAGGAAGTTGACGAGGTCGATACGGCCGAAAGGCGCGTCCGGCAGTACCGTCAGGGCAAATCCGAACCAGCTGGGATCGCTGTCGGGGGTTGGTTCCGGCAGGCGGAGATGGTCGATTCCGTCGAGGCCTTCGCGAAGCCGCCGCCAGTTATGACGCCTGCGGGCGCAGAAATCGTCCAGTCTGGCCAGCTGGGAGAGCCCGAGCGCAGCCTGGATATCTGTTGCCTTCAGATTGTAGCCGATATGCGAATAGATGTACTTGTGGTCGTATCCGTAGGGGAGGCCGCCTTGCTGTTGATTGAATCTCTTTCCGCATCTGTTGCTTTCTCCCGGCTCACACCAGCAGTCGCGTCCCCAATCGCGCAGAGACTTCACGACACGAGCCGTTGTCAGATCGTTGGTCAGGACGCATCCGCCCTCACCTGTTGTCAGATGGTGTGCCGGGTAGAAGCTGACGGTGGCCAGATCACCGAAGGTTCCGGTAACGCGTGACTGATATGTCGATCCAACTCCATCGCAGTTGTCCTCGATCAGGAACATACCGCGCTCCGCGCACAACGCGGAGATCTCTGCCACGGGAAACGGGTTACCGAGCGTGTGTGCCAGGACGACGGCACGGGTTCTCGGGCCGATTGCCGCCTCCACTGCTTCCGGTGTCGTGTTATATGTAGAGGAATCGATATCTACGAACACCGGTTTCAATCCGTTTTGCAGTATCGGGTTCACCGTCGTCGGGAATCCGGCTGCAGCCGTGATCACCTCATCCCCAGGTCGAAGCCGGGCATCACCCAGTTCCGGGGCAGTCAATGCGGTCACCGCGAGCAGGTTCGCCGATGATCCGGAGTTTGTTAGTCGCGCCTTGCGGAGTCCGATCTTCCTGGCGAATTCGCTCTCGAATCGATGTGCCAGAATTCCCCCCGCGATACGCATATCCAGCGCGGCCTCGACGACGGCGACCCTGTCGTCGTCATCGAGGCAGGCACCGGATGATTGGATCTCGGTGACGCCCGCGACGAAGTGATGCTCGGTTTGTGACTTGTGGAACTGTCGGATTCTCGTCAGTAGATCTTCTCTATCGTTCATTCTGTTTCTCCCGGTGCGAGCTCAGAACGAGATCCCTGAGGTCGTAGGCGAACGCGGATTGTGGCGGGAGTGCCCACATATGTCTTTTGAGCGCTCGCGCGGCCCGCAGATAGGCGGGGTCGTCGAGGGTCAGCCGGCAGGCGGTGTAAACCTCCGAGGCGGTGACGGTCATGGGATCGATGTGGATGCCGGTGCCGAGGGTCTCGCAACGTCGCGCGTTTCCGGGATGATCGGCGAAGAAGGGGAGCACCACGTGCGGGACTCCGTAGGTTATCGTGTCGCGCATCGAATTCAATCCACCGTGCGTGATGAACAGGTCAACGTTCGCCAATACGAGGGACTGGGGGACGTAGGGCAGGACATGGATGTGTGGTGGTAGCGACCGGAAAATGTCCTGGTACAGCGACGGCAGCGAGATTACCGCAGTACACCGGAGCTCCGCCAAGGCCGCGAAGACCTCCCCGTATATTTCGGCCATCCGATCCCTGAACCGCGGCGAGAAGGGTCCGATAGAGCCCAGCGAGAGGTAGACGATCGGCCTGTCGCCGGGCATCGACGTGAACACGTCCGGAAGCAGTTGATCATTGTGACGCACCGGTGGTTCGTGCCGGTAACGGACCAGTGGGGTGTCGACATCGGCGTTATTGAATTCTTCCGGCGTCAGGGAGACCGTGAGATGCCGCAGGATTCCCGGTGTCGACGGTTCCTCCGGAAGCCCGAGCTTGGCCCGCTGAGTGCTCAGAGCGGGCCGAATCAGGTCTTCGTGGAGGTCTCGCACAAGCTGTAGCGGGCCGATATCCACCGTGACGTGCGGTATTCCGAGCACCTCCGCGGCCAGGTAGCCGCCGAATTCCGAGCACTCGTGCAGGACGACATCGGGCCGCCACCGTTCGGAGAGGCTCAGGACGTCTTCCGCGACACGCAGGGCGATCCGGTCGCCGAGGAACTCCGTCATGTACATCCGGTCGAACGCGTCTATGTCCCGATCGAGCAGAAGTCCGAAGATGGCCGCATCGAACTCGCGATCGGCCCACCGCATTCCCACCCCCACGGTCTCGACGCCGTAGTTGCCGCGCAGCCAGGCGCCCCACTTCTCGGGTGCCGCAACGCGAACATCGTGCCCATGCCTGCTTATCGCGTCGACCAGTGTGACCAGTCCGCGGAAGTGGGATTCGAACTGGTTGACGGTCACCAGCACGCGCATGGGATCTGCCCGCGAGAAAGCCATGTCCGCAGCGTGACACATTGGGGCACAAGGACGTACGCGTTTCCACGGAACTGGACCAGCGACGGTGGCAGCTCGGGGGTGTCTAGTGAAGCGCCCAGCGGATCCAATGCCACACCCCCCGGGCGCGCGCTGAAACGTTGTGCGCTCAGCGGGCTACCCGAGTCACCGCCGCCGACCTGCGCAGAGCTGCGGACCTTGCTGCAACCGTCGTGCTAACGGCAGCGGACCTGTAGGTGCCGCGGCCCCCGGATGACTCGCGACGGGCAGTAACGAGCCGGACCAGCCACATCGAGCTCCGGAAACCGTTCGAACAATGCGCGCAAGGCGATCTGGCCTTCCAACCGGGCGAGCCCGGCTCCGACGCAGTAGTGCGGTCCGGCGGCGAACGACAGATGGTCCCGCGCGTTCGAGCGGTTGATATCGAATCGGTCGGGTTCGGCGAACACCGCGGGGTCGCGGTTGGCGGCGGCCAGCAGCGTCACCACCGGCGTGCCCTTGCGCAGTTCCTCGCCCGCCAGGTGGGTGTCCTGCCGGGCTACCCGCACGCTGTATTGCGCGGGAGCCTCCCAGCGCAGCACTTCCTCGACCACCTGGTCGGCGAGATCGAGGTCGGCGGTGAATGCGTCGCGCTGTTCCGGGTTCTGCGTCAGCGCTACGACGGCGTTGCCGATGATGTTGGCCGTGGTGACGAAACCGCCGATGAGCAGCGCCTGGCAGGTGGCGAGCAAACCGGTCCGTGTCATGGACCCTTCCTCCACCGCGCTCGCCATCTTGCTGATCACGTCGTCGCCGGGGTGTTTCTGTCGCTGCTCGACTACGGTGTCGAAATAGTCGGTCAGCTCCGCGAGCAGGAACCGCGTGCGACGGCGTTCGCGGATACCGCGCGCACCGTCGACCGTGGCGCCGAACTCGATACCCCAACGGGCGAACAGGGCATGGTCGTCCGGATCGAGACCGAGCATCTCGCAGATCACTTTGCTGGGCACTTGAAGCGCGAACTCGTCGATGAGGTCGACCGGCTCGGCGCGGTCCAGGCGATCCAGGTGTTCGGCGACGACCTTTTCGATGAACGCCCGGCGAGCCCGCATCTGCTGCGGACTGAACCACGGTGCCACGATTCTGCGGAGGCTGGTGTGCTCCGGCGGGTTCGCGGAGGCGAAGGAGTCATCGAGCGGATGCACCAGTACGTCGGTGCGCTGCCACGAGGGGGGCGTCAGCTTCAACCGGACCGCGGACGTAGGCGCGGCGGCGAACCGGTCGCTGCGCAGCACCTCGTTGCACATCGCGTAGGAAGCTGTCATACACAGTCCGCTGCGCCCGCGCACCAGATCACCGCGCGCGCGCACTTGCTCGTACCGGCCGTGGCCGTCGGCGCCACGCGGTATGGACATCACCTGTGCGACCGGATCGCCCATCGCGGCCGAGACTTCGACCCGTAGCCGCGTCCGATAGAGCCCGCCGATCGTGCGGACATCGGCTACGGCGCTCATGCCTGCACGCTCTGGGGCGACCGGAGCTTCGGCGCCTGGGTGATTCCCCGGTCGCGCAATTCGTCGCGGATGCGTTCGCGCAGCACGAACTTCTTGATCTTGGTCCCGGACATCGGCCATTCCTCGACGAACCGAACGTAGCGCGGCACGCGGTAGGTGGCGATCCGGCCGAGGCAGAAATCGATGATCTCCTGCTCGGTGGCGCTCGCACCGGGTTTCAGCTCGATGAAAGCGGCGGGCACCTCGACGTAGTAGTCATCCGGCGCGCCGACCACCTGCACGATGTGCACGGCGGGATGGCGCAACAGATAGTTCTCCACCTCGGTTGCGGAGACGTTCTCCCCGCCGATCTTGAGCATGTCCTTGAGCCGGCTGACGAAGGTCACCCGCCCGTCGTCGTCGATCGTGCCGATATCGCCGGTGTGGAACCACCCCTCGTCGTCGAAGCAACTCGCCGTCAGCTCGGGGTCGTGCAGATAGCCGTCGAAGCAGTTGGTCCCGCGCAAGAGCAGTGCGCCTTCGACTCCGGGCGCGACATCGAGGCCGGTGTCGGGGTCGACCACACGGCACTCCATGCCGGGCAACGGATGTCCGCCGGTGGTCGTCCGTTGCTCCAGCGTGTCGGACTGATGGTTCAGGGATAGGAAGGAGGTGGATTCGGTCATCGCGTAACAGGACACCTGCACGGCCTGAGGCACCCGGCTCGCCATATCTCGCAGGCGTTCTGGCACACCGACCGCCATCACCAGCCGTAGCGCGGACAGGTCACGGTCGGCGAAATCAGGTTGGTCCAGTACCGGCAGCCAGATGGTTTCGAAACCGGGCAGCGCGATCGTGCTGCGCTGCGCCTCCAGATGGTCCAGCGCGGTGTCGGGTCGGAAGAAGCCGACATGGCAGTAGCGGCAGCCCGCGTAGATGCTGGCGATCGCGAATGCGATACCGCCGATGTGGAACAGGGGCAGTGCGGTCCAGATCCGGTCTTCTTCGGTCAGGAAGAACCGGGTGTGCGCGGTGGCCGCCGCGAAACGGCTGAACGCCTCGTGACTGATCATCGCCCCTTTGGGGCTGGCCGACGTACCGGAGGTGTACATGATCATCGCGGTGTCGCGCACCCGGACCAACTCCTGCCGTCGCCGCACTTGCGCGGGGTCGACACCCGCCGCCGCCATCAGGAAGTCCGTCTCGGACCGGAAATCTGCCGGCGCCTCGTCGGTGTCGAGCAGCACGACATGCTCCAGGGTCGGCACCGTCTGCGGCGTGGGCAGGAAATCGGGCACCGGTGCGGTGGTGAACAACAGGCGCATGCGTGAGTGCGTGACCACTTCGGTCAGCTCGTAGCTCTTGAAGCGCCCGTTGACCGGCACCGGAAGTGCGCCGATCTTCATCGCCCCGAACAGGACCGCGATGGAGTCGCTGCAGTTCGGCAGCAGGATCCCGACGGTGTCTCCGGCCGCGATGCCCAGCGCCAGCATGCCGCGGGCGATCATCTCGGCGCGGTCGGCGAGCTCGCCGTACCCGATCTCGGCGTCGGGAAAGGCGAGCGCGATACGGTCCGGATGTTCGTAGGCTCGTCGATCCAGCAGGTCACCGAGCGTCGTCACGGTGACCCAACGATTTTCGGCAATGGTATTGCGCCCCACGGCGACTCCCTGGCAATCTACTGAGAACTCACTGAGATAGTTCCAACTCGAAGTTTCCTGCACCGTACCGCAAACGAACGTGTCTTGTCGGATGTTGCGACATATCTTGCGGCTTCACGATCGCTGTGTGATCGTGTGCGCGTGGAGAGTTCGATGTTTCGAATTCGCATCTCGGTACAGCACAGATCAGGCGGAGGAGCTCGATGCTCGAGTCGGTCGTCAAACAACATGGACTGTCGCTCGGGCAGGTCGTCGGCGACGCCATCAGGTACTTTCAGCGCTGTCAGCAGCCCGATGGGTCCATTGCGGAGGACCCGGAGGTCCTGGTGTTCCAGGAGTGGGACTCGGTCAACGCACTCAAAGCCATTGCGATGTGGCACGACCGGACAGCGAGCCATACCCCAATTCTCGCCGAAAGAATAGTTTCATTCCTTTCCACCAGAGAGAAACCCACCGGGATGCTCAGCTGGGGCGCGATCGAGGTGGGTCCGGATGAGTACTGCACGGAAACCAGCAGCGAGTACATCGCGGCACTCACTCTGCTCGGCCGGGTCGAACAGGCCAGGCAGAGAGCGGATTTCCTGCGCAGCAAGCAGTTGGCGAGTGGTCCGTGGGAAGAGGTGCACAGCCACATCCCGAAGGCCTTCCAGGCGGAGCCCTCGGTCACCGGGTTCGCGCTCATGGCTCTCACCGGCCTGGACGAGGACCCGCTCCACCTCGACGCGGCGCTGAACTTTCTGGCTGAAAAGCAGCACAGCGAGGGCCATTTCGGCATCAACTGGTATTACTACGGCACACATTACTATTTAATGCGCCCCGCGGTCGCCGCGCTGGCGAGCTTCGGCAATTACCCAGCTGTCGCCGCGGCCCGTGACTTCGTCCTCGCCCAGCAACGCGCCGACGGCAGCTGGTACAGCGAGGTGCCCGGCTTCGGCGACATGGCCGCGGCCGAACAGCACACGGCACTCGCACTGGCGACGCTCGCGTATGCCGGTCTGACCGCTGAGGATCCGCCGGTCCGGCGGGCCATCGGCTGGCTGCTGGCGCGGCGGCGGGCGGACGGTTCCTGGTTCGGTGGCCGCTACCCCTATCCGGAGACCGAGAGCTACTCCGCATTCCGCGCCACCCAAGACGTTTTCACCACGGCGCAAGTGCTCGCCGCGTTCAAAGAGCTGGAGATGGCATGAGTTACACAGACGACGAACCCATCGCTGTCATCGGAATCGGTTGTCGACTACCCGGTGGTATCACGGGCCGGCGCTCGCTGTGGGATGCGCTGGAGCAGGGCCTCGACGCGATCGGCCCGGTTCCCGAGGACCGCTGGGACATCGAGCACTACTACTCGCCGAAACCGCAACAGCCCGGCCGGTTGAGTGCACGCCAAGGCGGTTTCCTCGAGGCGGTCGATACGTTCGACGCGGCGTTCTTCGGGATATCCGGGCGCGTCGCCGAGCAGATGGACCCTCAGCAGCGGCTACTGCTGGAAGTGACCTGGGAGTCGCTCGAGGACGCGGGCATCGTGCCCGCCGACCTCGCGGGCGGGCGCACCGGAGTGTTCGTCGGCGCCTGTAGCCAGGACTACGGCGGCCTTCAATCGGCGCCCAGCGAGCTGACGGGCCTCGGTCCGCATTCGGCCACCGGCACGTTCATGAGCATCATCTCCAACCGGTTGTCTTACACGCTGGACTTGCGCGGGCCGAGCATGACCATCGACACCGCCTGCTCCTCCTCGCTCGTCGCGGTACACCTCGCCGTGCAAAGCCTGCGCCGAGGGGAAAGCGAGCTGGCGCTGGCCGGCGGGGTGAACCTCATGCTCACCCCGCAATTCGGAATAGCGTTGAGCCAGGCCGCGATGCTGTCACCGGATGGCCGTTCCCGGGCATTCGACTCGTCAGCCAACGGCTATGTGCGCGGCGAGGGCGCCGGAGTGGTTGTGCTGAAGCCGCTGACCAGCGCACGCGCCGACGGCGATCGCGTCTACGCGATCATCCGGGGCACCGCCGTCAACCAGGACGGCCGTACCCAAGGCATCACCGTGCCGAGCGGGGAGGCGCAAGAGGACAATTTCCGTGCCACGCTCGAGGCGGCCCGGATCGCTCCCGCCGATATCGGATATGTCGAGGCGCACGGCACCGGAACACCTGTCGGCGACCCGATCGAGGCCAACGCCCTCGGTCGGGTCCTCGCCACCGGCCGCAATCCCGAGCGGCCCGCCCTACTGGGATCGATCAAGACCAATATCGGCCATCTCGAGGCGGGCGCTGGAATCGCCGGGTTCATCAAGGCCGCGCTGTGCGTCTGGCATCGGCGGATTCCGCCCAGCCTTCACTTCCGGCAGGCCAATCCGGGCATCGACTTCGCGGGCTTACCGATCGCCGTGGCCACGGCGTCGCAACCGTGGCCCGCCGGCTACCCCTGCGCGGCGGCCAGCGTCAACTCGTTCGGCTTCGGCGGCACCAACGCGAATGTGGTGCTTACCGAACCGGACTTCGCACTGCCGCCGTCCTCGCCCGCTGAGGCGCGGACACCGACCGTCGTCACGTTGTCCGCGCGCAGCGAACCGGCGCTCGACTCGCTCGCGGCGTCGTATGCCGACCTGCTCGACACGAGCCCACTCGACCTGGAATCCTTGGGCGCCGCCCTCGCGCTGCGGCGCGGCCATCACGAGCAGCGGCTCGCGGTGATCGCCTCGGACGCGGCCGACGCGGCCGCGAAATTGCGTTCGGGCAGCGTGCTTCGCAATCAAATTCAGCGAGGCCGCGCCGGGAAGGTGGCCTTCCTGTTCAACGGGCAGGGGCCGCAGTGGTACGCGATGGGCAGGCAGCTGCTGGAGACCTCGCCGGTATATCGCGCGAAGATACTCGAATGCGACTCGCTGGCCCGGCAGTACGTCGACTGGTCGATCCTCACCGAACTCACCGCCGACGAGGCATCCTCGCGGGTCGGCGAAACACAGATCCTGCAACCGACCATGTTCGCCCTGCAAGTGGCGTTGGTCGAATTGTGGAAGTCCTGGGGCATCCAGCCGGACGCGGTGCTGGGCCACAGTATGGGGGAAATCGCCGCCGCCCATGTCAGCGGAGCGCTGAGTTTGTCCGACGCGCTGAAGGTGATCTGCCACCGCGCGCGGATTCAGGAGACAGCCGACCCCACCGGCGCGATGATGTTCGTCGCCCTGCCGGAAGCGCGGGCACGAGAGTTGTGCAGGCGCGACCCCGACCAATTGTGGGTCTCCGCGGTGAACAGCCCCAGCGCCGCCACGCTGTCCGGGCGCAGGCCCGCGCTCGAGGCATTGGCGGCCGAACTCGGTGACGACGGGGTCTTCGCCAGGATGCTGCGGGTCAACTGCGCTTGTCACAGCCGAGACATGGACCCGCTGCACGATGAACTGATGGAGGTTCTGGCCGGAGTCGAAGGCGGCCGGGCGAGTATCCCGATGTACTCGACGACCACCGGGGCGTTGATCGACGGAACGGAGTTGGACACCGGCTACTGGTGGCGCAATTTCCGTCAGCCGGTGCTGTTCGAGCCCGCGGTCCGCGCGATGCTCGCCGACGGCTACGACACGTTCGTCGAGCTGAGCCCGCACCCCGTTCTGGCCAATTCGCTCAACGAGATCACCCCCGACGCGGTGGTGGTGACTTCGCTGGCGCGGCGCAAAGACGACTGGGAAAGCTTCCTCGGCGCCTTCGCCACGCTCTATACGAGCGGCTGCCCCGTGGCCTGGCAGCAGCGATACCCCGCAGGTGCGCCCGTGCTCGATCTGCCGGCCAATCCCTGGATACGTCAGTCTTTCTGGAACGAAAGCGCCGTTTCACGTCGCGACCGCACCGGCGGCCAGACCCACCCCATGCTCCGCCGGGTAGACGGGCCGCGCCCGACCTGGGAGATCAACTGGGACGACCACCGGCTGTCGTGGGTGCGTGACCATGATGTGTTCGGGTCGGTGATCGTGCCGGGCGCTTCCTACGTCGAGGCCGCGCTGCACGCGGCCGGGGAGCTGACCGGCAAGACCTGCGGCTTGGAGTTCGTCGAATTCGAACGCGCATGCGTGCTGTCCGACGAGCCGCAATTGACCAGGCTCGAACTGAACCCGGAGCAGGGCACTTTCGAGTTCCACCAACGTGCGGTGCGTGGCGACACCTGGCTTCGCAACGCGCGGGGCCGTTTCCACCAGGCGCCGATCGAGGAACACGAATCCTTCGACCCGGACGCGATCCGGGCGCGCTGCACGAAGAGCTTCAAACCGGTCGACATCTACGGCCGCCTGGCGAGCAAAGGATATGCCTACGGGCCCGCGTTCTGCGGGATCGATCGGCTGCACACCGGAGCCGGTGAGGCTCTTGCCCGAATCGCACCCCCACGGGTCCTGCGCAACCGGCTGTCGGGGTATCTGCTGCACCCTGCCGTGCTCGACGCCTGCTTCCAGAGCGCCATTCTGCACCCGGCCACCGAGCACCCCGAGGAACTGCTGCCCATCAGCTATCTGCCGACGGGCATCGAGCGGGTGCGCCACTATCGCACGCACACCTTGCCCGTGTGGTGCTACACCCGCCTGCGCAAGCACGATCACAGCGGGCTCTCGGTCGACATCTACCTGCTCGACGAGCGGGGTCAGTTGATCGCCGAGTACACCCCGTTGACAGGCAAAGCCGTTCGGCAGCCTGCCCTCGCTGCTCACGGCCTCGCCGACGACCTCTACAGCCTGATCTGGCAGCCTGCCGGCCAAGCGGCCGCACAGACGCGCAGCGGAGTCGTGCTCGGGCCGGGCGATCTCGCGGCCGAACTCGATCCGTTTCTTCGCGACGTGGCGGTCCGACTCGACCGGCGTGCCTACGCCACCACCTATCAGCAGGAGATGCGCGAGCTTTGCAGCGCATATGTGGCCGAATGTCTTCGCGAATTCGCGCCGGACACCGAATTCGCGGTCACGGAAATCCCTACGCTGCTGCCCCGGTACCAGCGTGCGATGCACGGTCTGCTGCGGCTGCTGGTCGCCGACGGCACGATCAGTGAGCAGGGCGACCGGTATCGGATCGAGCGGCCCGCCTCCGTCGACCCCGAAGCCCGATGGGCCGAACTCTTCGCGCGCCATCCGTCCTGTGCATGGGAACTGCTGTTGCTGCGCCGCACCGGTGCTCGACTGCACGACGTGCTGACCGGAGCGGTCGAGCCGCTGGAACTGTTGTTCCCGGACGGTTCCATGGCCGACACCGAGCCCATCTACCACACCTCTCCGGTCGCCCGCTTCTACAACCTGATCGCCAGACAAGCCGTGCACCGGATCGCCGAGAGCGCGGACCCACGGCGAACGCTGCGGGTGCTGGAGGTCGGCGGTGGAACCGGCGGGTTGACCGCGAACCTGCTGCCCGCGCTGCCCGCGCACCGCTGTGACTACGTTTTCACCGATGTGTCGCCCTCTTTCGTCGCCGCCGCGCGGGAACGATTCCGGGGCTATGACTTCGTCGACTATCGCGTCCTCGACCTCGAACACGATCTGCAATCACAAGATTTCGTTCCGGGCTCGTTCGATCTGGTCGTCGCGGCCGATGTCGTGCATGCCACCGCCGACGCGAAGAAGTCTCTGCTCTATCTCCAGGAGATGCTTGCTCCCGGCGGGCTGTTGCTGCTCATCGAGGCCGCTCCCGACACGCCCTGGCTTGATCTCACCTTCGGTCTCACCGCGGGCTGGTGGTCCTTCCGCGATCTGCGTCTGCGCCCGGATGGCCCATTGCTGTCGGCGCCGGAATGGCTGGAACTACTGCGCTCGCTGGATTTCGACGATGTCGCCGCACTCGGCGATCCCGAGCACGCCGGATCCGGCTCGCAGTCGGTGCTGCTGGCCCGCGCTCCCGAAACGGCGCTGCCCTCCGATCTTGGCGGTGACGATCCGGACCAACTCGGCGAGTGGCTGATTCTCGCCGACGGCGACGCGCTCGCCGCGGAGCTCGCCGCCCGGATCGAGGTCGACGGCGGTCGCGCCACTGTGGTGCGCGATCCCGCCGATCACGACCTCGACGCGCTGGAGCCGGAAGGGATCATCGATCTGCGCGGCGCGGGCGGTCTGCCGTTGGACCAGGCGATCACCGAATGGTCGGTCGGCATGATCGATCTGCTGCAACGATTGTGCCGCACGGAATCACAACGCTGGCCCCGCCTGTACACGCTGACTCGTGGCGCGCATGCGTTCCGGAACGACGAGGTCGACCTCTCGGCCTCGGCCGCATGGGGTATGGGCGCGGTGATCGGGCTGGAACTTCCCCAGCTACACCACACCGTCATCGATCTCGACCCGGCTCCGGCCACCAGCGAACTCGATGCTGTGTGGGCCGAGTTGCGTAGCGAGGACAACGAACGAGAGATCGTTCTGCGCGGCGGGGAGCGCTTTGTGCGCAGACTGGTTCCGCTGCCTCCGGATCGGGAAACCGTGTCACCCGAGGAACTGCCTCCCGGCACCGGTTTCGTGTTGACGACGGAGGTTCCAGGGTCGCTCGACGAGTTGCGGTATCACGCCGAGCGACGAGTCGCACCGGCTGCCGGACAAGTGGAGATCGAGATCGCCGCCGCGGGGTTGAACTTCCTCGACGTGATGATCGCCCTCGGCCAGGTGCCCCCGCTGGAATCAGCGAGCGGTTACCGGTTCGGCGCCGAATGCGCCGGGATCGTCACCCGTGTCGGCGAAGGCGTCAACGGAATCGGCGTCGGCGACGCCGTGGTGGCCGTGCACGCCGCGCAGGGGACGCTGGCCAGCCATGTCACCTTGCCCGCCAGCGGTGTCGTGGCCAAACCCGCGAACCTGAGTTTCGAGGAAGCCGCCACGCTACCCATCGTTTTCCTTACCGCGTGGTATGCGCTACACAAGCTGGCCCGGCTCGGCGCGGGTGAGCGCGTGCTGATCCACGCCGCCGCAGGCGGGACCGGGCTGGCGGCCGTGCAGATCGCACGCTCGCTCGGTGCCGAAGTCTTCGCCACCGCGGGAAGCCCGGAGAAGCGGGCGCTGTTGCGCAGGCTCGGTGTGCGGCATGTATTCGACTCCCGCACGGCGCACTTCGCCGACGAGATCCACGCCGTGACCGATGGCGCGGGCGTGGATGTGGTGCTGAACTCGATCGCGGGGGAGACCGTGAGCCGAAGCATCGCCTGCCTGGCACCCTATGGCCGTTTCGTCGAGCTCGGTAAACGGGATCTGTTGCAGGACGGCAAGCTCGGTCTGCGCCCCTTCCTGCGCAACCTCTCGTACTTCGGCTTCGATCTGCGTCAGTTGCTGGTGGACCGCCCCGATGCGGTGCACGCCGAATTCGAGGCGTTGATGGCGCGATTCGCCTCCGCGGAGCTGCACCCGCTGCCTTTCCGCGTCTTCCACCCCTGGCAGACCGAAGCGGCCTTCCGTCACATGTCTGCCGCTCGGCACGTCGGCAAGCTGGTGCTGGCGATGGATGAGCGCGAAATACGGGTGGTTCGCGCTCCGGAGCCACCGGCCACCGACGGAACCTGGTTGATCACCGGAGGACTCGGTGGCGTCGGGCTGGCCATGGCGGATCGACTGGTCGACACCGGGGTGCGCAACCTGGTGCTGGTGGGCCGCTCCGGTGTGTCCGGCGAGCTCGCCGCGGCCCGAGTGGACGCGCTCCGCGAGCGCGGGGTCGAGGTCGTCGCCGAGGCTGTGGACATCAGTGACCGCGCCGCGGTGGCGGAGTTGCTCACCAGGATCGAGCGGAATCTTCCACCGCTGCGTGGCGTGCTGCACTGCGCCATGGTGCTCGACGACGCGCTGGTCACGGACCTGGACCGCGAACGGCTGACGAATGTTCTCGCGCCGAAGGCTTTCGGCGCATGGTATCTGCATGAGCTGACCGCGCATCTGCCATTGGCGGCCTTCATCCTCTTCTCCTCGGCGACATCGATGGTCGGCAACCGTGGCCAGGCGAACTATGCCGTGGCGAACGCGTTCCTCGATCATCTCGCTCAAGCCAGAGCGGCTGCCGGACAGCCGGTGCTCACGGTGAACTGGGGTGCGATCTCCGATGTCGGATATGTGGCTCGCCACGACGACATCGGCCGCCTGGTAGCCACCACCGGTATGCGCTCGTTCACCTCCGCTCAGGCATTCGACGCGCTGCGCGCCCTCTGGAGCACCAAGCTGTCACAGGTCGGTGTGCTGCCGATGGACTGGCCGCAATTCTTCCGTCACCACGGCCTGGAACCGAATTCGCATCCACGCTATGAGCACCTGTCCGCTCATGGCGCGCAGCAGGCGGACGCACTCGATTCGGGAAGTCCGCTGCGCGAGCGCCTGCGCGCACAAAGCGGCGATGCACGCGGCGAACTGGTCGCTACCGCACTGGGGTCCCGCTTGGCGGGTGTGCTCGGCATTCCCGTGGAGACGTTGGACGAGAACATGCCGCTGATGGACTATCTCGACTCGCTGCTCGCGGTGGAGATCAGCTCGTGGCTGGAGCGAGAGCTGGGCGTCAAGGTCACCATCATGGAACTGATGAAAGGTCCGAGCATCGTGGAACTGACCGGTCAGATCCTCACTCAGCTGGACGGGTGACGATCGCGATGGACAACGTCTCGTTCTCACTGCCCCGTGCCGGAATCACTCTGCGCGGAAAACGATCACCGGCAGCAGGCGGCATGCCCACCTTGTGCCTGCACGGCTTGCTGGACAACTGCGCCAGCTTCGAGCCGCTGGCGCAGTTGCTCGCCGGTGTGGACTTGGTCGCCATAGATCTGCCCGGCCACGGCCTTTCCGACCCGGTTCCCTCGCTCACTTGTCACTACTTCGACTATGCGGCGACTGTCCTCGAACTCGCGCAGATCCTGGGCTGGGAGCGATTCCAGCTGATCGGTCACTCGCTCGGCGGCGCGCTGTCTTCGCTCGTGGCGGGCATCCACCCGGACAAGGTCGACCGGCTAGTGCTCATCGACGCCATCGGGCCGCTCTCGGCCGGCCCGACGGACGCGGTGTCCGGCCTCGCGCGCTATCTCGACACCTATCTTCGAGGCGAAGAACATCCCGTCTATCGCAGTCGGATCCAAGCGGTCAAAGCCCGCGTCCAGTTGGCGGACATCGTGCTGGAGACCGCCGAGGCATTGGTCGAGCGTGATCTGCGCGAGGTGCCGGGCGGATATTCGTGGCGACACGACGTGCGGCTCAATCGCGGTCTCACCGCTACCTTCCACGAGGATCAGGTGCTTGCCTTCCTGCGCAACATCACCGCACCGACCCTGCTGGTGAAGGCCGAACGCACCGCGTTGCGCGAAGCCTTCTATCCGCAGCGGATCGGCAGTGTGCCCAAGCTTCGCGAGATCACGCTGCCGGGCGGCCATCACCTGCACATGGAGAACCCCGGACCGGTCGCTGATGTCATCGGTGCGTTCCTGGCTACCGGCTGACGACGGTCATGTGAACGCCAAAGTGCCCGAGAGGACGGGTTTTCCGGGCCGTGCCACGACTGAGGTGGAGAACACGCAGACTTCGTCGTCCACCCACGTCCGGGTGCGCAGCGTCTCGCCGGGAAACACCACGCCGAGGAACCGCGCGGAGAATCGGCGGACTCGGCGTGCATCGGCGCCCAGCGCGGATGCCAGCACAGCGGCGCAGGCGATGGCGTAGGTGCATACGCCCTGCAGAATCGGCATCGGAAATCCGGCGGCGGCGGCGAAGGCGGCATCGGTGTGCACGTTGCCGCGCATCGAGGTTCCCCGCCCGCACCTCTGATATCGAACCGCCTGCCACGGTGAAGTCGGCGTGTCCGACACAGCGTCCGCCGCGCGCTCCGGCATCGCCACCGCGATCGAAGAGTCCGGCGGTCCGCCGAAACCACCCGCGCCCCGGGCGTAGATACGAGAGCACCCGGTCACCAGCGCGACGCCGTCGGTGCCGACGAGCGTGCTCCGCTGGACCAGCACCGCCGCCGTGCCGAGGTCCTCTACCTCGGCGATCTCGCTGCGGGAAATCGCCGCCCCCGCCACGGGAACCGGACGGTGGACCCGGATCTCTTGCTCCCGATGCAAGAGCGTGCCCAGTTCGAGCCGCACACCGGGAAAGCGCACTTCGGGTGGCTGAGGCCGGTAGAACTCCGGCGATGCCACCCCGAAGACCCCGGGCGCGGTCATCGCGAAGGTGGGCAGGACAGTCCCGTCCGCACCTGACCAGCCCACCGCGTCGTGGTATCGCCGCACATCGCGGTCGGTCCATCGAAACTCTTGTTCCGGCACCGTGACACCGATGGCCGTATCCCGAAGTATCGGCATCGCCATCGCAACCGTCCTCCTGTGCACCGCCGAGGCAGATCGGCCGTCAACCGCGGACCGGCGCCACGCCCGATGCGGTCAGCGTATCGGAAAGCACACAAGTTCGCAGGTCACGACGCCGCGGCCCCGGATGCCAACTGTCCTGATGTCGAGCAGGGGCCGCTGAACTGACAACAATCACTGTCGGCTGACACGCTCGGCGATCGGGACACCACACGTCGAGGCGCGGCCGTCGTCCGAGCCGTTCGCCACCACTTTCCGGGTTGACGCCCTGGTGTAACTCGCGGCTAGATACCGAATTCGCTGCCTGTCCCGCGTCGCTCGCCTCAACGGCCCGTGAATCCTTCGATCGGGACAGGCCCCGGCGAGATGGCGGATAGAAGATCGGTGTACTGGCGTGGTGGCGATGAAGGGCGACACGCCTCACCGCCGCATCAGCGCTGATCGGTGCACCGGACCTCTACCCTGTGATCGGTGGCGACCACTCCTCGAGTTGCTCCATCCCACCATGACGTGAGCGCGCCGAGTTGTCCCGGTGCGCGGCCGGTGGACGACGCGCCCGTGCCTCGGCATATGACGGCCGCACAATTCCGGGAACACGGTCGCGCCGTAGTGGATTGGGTGGCGGACTACTGGGAGCGGGTGGAGTCGCTGCCGGTGCTGTCGACAGTGGCCCCGGGTGCTGTGCGCGCACAACTGCCGCCGTCCCCGCCCGAGTTCGGCGAGCCGTTCGCCGGTCTGCTCGATGATATGGATCGCATCATCGTTCCCGGCCTGACGCATTGGCAGCATCCCGGCTTCTTCGCCTATTACCCGACGGGTGCGTCGGGTCCTGCGGCGCTGGCCGATCTGCTGATCTCCGGATTGGGTGTGCAGGGAATGATCTGGCAGACCGGCCCGGCCTGTACCGAGCTGGAACAGCATGTCCTGGACTGGCTCGCCGGGTTGATCGGCTTGCCTGAACGCTTCACTTTCGCGGGCAGCGGTGGCGGTGTGGTTCAGGACGCCGCCTCCAGCGCGATGCTCGTCACGCTGCTCGCGGCGCTGCACCGAGCCTCGGGTGGGCGGGTCGCTCGTGACGGTATCGATTCAGGGCGCTATGTCGTCTACACCTCGACCGAAGCCAACTGCGCTTTCGAAAAAATCGCGCGCATAACGGGTCTCGGCTCCTCGGCCGTGCGTTTCATCGACACCCGCGCCGACCTGTCGATGGACCCGAAGGCGCTGCGGGCGGCGATGGAACAGGATGTGGCCTGCGGCCGAACCCCCGTCCTGGTGATGGCGACGGTGGGCACGACGTCCACCGGCGCGGTCGATCCGGTGCAGCTCATCGGCCCCGTCTGCCGCGAATACGGTGTGTGGCTGCATGTGGACGCGGCGTATGCGGGTGTTGCCGCGATATGTCCGGAGCTGCGGTGGATTCACGCGGGTGTGGCCGAGTTCGCCGATTCCTACGCGACCAATCCGCACAAATGGCTGCTCACCGCGCTGGACTTCGACGCCTGTTACGTCGCCGATCGTGGTGCGCTGACCGGTGCACTGTCGGTGTTGCCGGAATACCTGCGCAACAGTGCGAGCGAATCCGGCGCTGTGGTGGATTACCGGGATTGGCAGGTGCCGGTGGGACGTCGGTTCCGGGCGTTGAAACTATGGGCGGTAATCCGCTGGTACGGTGCGGTCGGCCTGCGCGAACATATCCGGCACAGCGTCGCACTGGCCCAGCAGTTCGCCGCGTGGGTCGGCGCGGACGATCGTTTCGAAGTGCTGGCACCGCATCCACTGTCGCTGATCTGCTTCCGATTGCGCGGCGGTGACGAGGCGAATCGGGCGCTGTTGGATGCCGTCAACGCGACAGGACGAGTTTTTCTGTCACACACGGAGGTTCGCGGCGCGTTCGCACTCCGGTTGGCTGTCGGCGGCACCGCCACCCGCCAGGAGCATGTGGCCGCCGCGTGGACGCTGTTGAGCGAGTGGGCGGATATCGTCGCCGCACCGCGCTGAGTCGACTGGGCCGAACAGGTCGGTCCAGCATCAGCCGAGCCAGTGCAGGACCGCCGCTGCAGGGCGCACTCGAGTAATGCTGCCCGGATACCGCATGGCAAACGCCGCCGAACCTGGGCTCGGCGGCGCTCGCACCTGTCTCGGGGAGTCAGTTGACGGTGAATGTGCCGGTGAGTGACGCCTCGGTCACGCCGGGGCAGGACTGCTCGGTGCTCACTGTGTTGTCATCCGAGGCGGTATGCCCTGCGTAGGTGCCGGACTCGATGATGATCGGGAAGGTGGCCGGACCGGACCCCTTGGACTTGCTCTGGTTGCCCGCGGACTTGCTGCTGATCCTGCTGGTGCTGCCATCGGACCAGGTGATGCTGCCCGTGCCCTGATGGACGTTGACCTTCCCGTCACACGAGGCGAGTTCGGTGCCCTCCTCGTCCATGCTGACGGGGTACGGCTTGCCCTCGTCGACCGCGGGCCCCCTGCAGTCGGTGAATTCGGTGGTAGCCGTCCATTCCACCTTCGACGGCTTCTCGCCCAACCCGGAACCAGCCCAGCTGACTGTGCCGTTTTCGGCGCAGGTGATGATCGAATTCGCGGTTCTGACACCGGGCGGTGCGGCGATGCCCGGTGCGGCGAACGGGATGATCCCGAGCGACGCGCTTGCGAGAACAACGGCTCCGGCCAGACGATATCGGGTGAACATGCGTCTCCTTGGTCGTTCCTGCTCGGCTGATGTCCGTTGCAGACATTAATCGGCTACCGACCCCGAATCAGGTTCCCCGACGCCCAGCGGCGTTGCGCGGACAACGGGCACCGGGGTGCTGCCGACGCTTCGGAGGAGTAGCGACCGTGACTACGCCAGCGTGCCCGACTGCTTCTTCGAGGGGTACGGATTCATGGCCGCCGACAAGCCCTTCCGGCGATCCGCCGCAACGGCGCTCGGGTATCGGAGAGCCCACCGTGTACCGGGCGCGGATCGGTGAGAGGGCCGCGGTCCGTCGATCGAAAGCGGGGCGAGATCCGATCGGTGGTTGCTCGGCTCTCTATCGCTGTAGGGGTGCGGCTTCGGCGCGACCCGTCAGGGTTCGAGGTCGACCACGCCTTTGCCGCTCGCGATGTCGAGCGGCACCGACACTTGATCGTGCGCGATCAACCAGGTGTCATCGATCTTCCGCATGCCGTACGTGACCCGGACCCACATACCGCTCGTTGCGGCCCCGTTCTTCAGCGTGCCGCTGAGACGAGCAAAGGCGTGCCCGAATGCCACATCATCGCCCACGGCGAACGTCAGATCGCGAATCTCATAGGTCACACTCTCGAAGACGGTGAAGACTCTCGCCCAGTTCTCGAGTTTCGCCGCTATCCCGACGTGCTGCAGCGGCGGCTCGACATCGAAAGACACGACATCGGTCGTGTACAACCGTCGCACGGCCTCGAGATCCTTGGCTCGCAGTCCTTCGACTACCTTGTCGATTTGCCGGCGAATCTCGACTTCATCCACCTCGATACGGTCAGCGTGCGACTGCGTCGTCATGATTGGTTCCTTCGGCGTTGATGTGCGGGGTATCGGTGGCGGGCCGCCGTAGCGGCGCAAGGGCGGTGCTCCATGCTAGGAGCTGATCCAGCAGGGTGTTCAGCGCTGTGGTGTGGCGCTCGCGCGGCGTGAAGGTGGTGTGGTCCTCGAAATCGGTGAGCACCGAGATCTCCACCGGACGGCTCACGTCGGCCATGCCCAGCGTGCCGCAGACCACCCTTAGCTGCGCCACCGCGCGGGCACCGCCGCTGACGCCATAGGAGACGAATCCGACCGCCTTGTCGGTCCATTCCGCGCACAGGTGGTCGATGGCGTTCTTCAGCACCCCGGGGGCGCCGCCGTTGTACTCCGGGGTCACGACCACGAAGGCGTCGAACGGGGCGATCCGCTCGGCCCAGGCGCGGGTGTGCGCATGTACCGACGGGCCGAACATCGGCGCCACGGGCTCGTCCAGATGCGGCAGCGGGTGGTCGCGCAGATCGATCAGTTCGAATTCGGCGTCGCCGCGCCGCGATGCCGAGTCCAGAACCCACTGGGCGACCTGCGGGCCGTTGCGGTTGGGCCGGGTACTGCCGAGAATGATGCCGATTCTGATCACGGTCGGAACTCCTGGTTTGCTGAAAGTGTCACGACCTTCCGACGACACAGCCGTCCGGAATGTCAGGCCGCCTCACATATCGGGTCGCTGCATCGTCGATCTCGGTGAGGAACGCACAGACCGAAGGAGCCCGACCGTGACCGACCCGCACCTGCCCGCAGTGATCAGTGAACGCCGTCAGCTGATCAATCTCGCCTACCGGCTGCTCGGCTCCTTGGCCGAGGCCGAGGATGTGGTGCAGGAGACCTACGTGCGCTGGTACGCGCTGTCCGAGCGGCAGCGGCGGGAGGTGGCGGCGCCCGGCGCGTGGTTGACGACAGTCGCCAGCCGGATCTGCCTCGATCTGCTCGGCTCGGCGCGCGTGAGGCGGGAACACTATGTGGGAGAGTGGATTCCGGAGCCGGTACCCGGTCGGCCCGACTGGCTGGAGGGCCCCGACTTCGTCGATCCCGCGGACCGGGTCACTCTCGACGAGTCGATCAGCATGGCCTTCCTCGTTGTGCTGGATTCCATGACGCCGGCCGAACGGGTGGCGTTCGTCCTGCACGACGTCTTCCGCTACTCCTTCGCCGAGGTTGCCGACATCGTCGGGCGCACCCCGGCAGCCTGCCGCCAGCTCGCCTCGAGCGCCCGCCGCCGCATCGACACTTCGCGGGGCCCGTCGCGCACCGAGCGCGCCGAGGTCGTCCGCGATTTCAAACACGCCTGGGAAGCAAAGGACATCGAGGCCCTGATCGGTTTGCTCGACCCGCAGGCGATCGCGACGGCCGACGGGGGCGGCCTGGCGCTGGCCTTCCGCGACCCGATCAACGGCGGCGAGCAGGTCGCCCATGCCTGGATGGAAATCGCCACCTATGGCCCCGCGGTAACCCTGTCGGAGCGCACGGTGAACGGTCAGCCCGGCCTGGTAGCACGACTCGACGACACCATTGTCTCGGTCTACGCCTTCGACATCGCAGACGGCCGGATTACTCGCATCTGGGTGATCCGGAACCCGGAGAAACTGCGGCCCTGGATCGCCGGCTGAACTGAACCGCGGATCCACAGGCTGTTTCCAGCGGAGTGCCCTGCACAACCTGCCTTGCTGCGGGAACCGTTACCGCGAGTGCACTCTCCCGCCCGGCGCGACCTGGCCACAAGGTTTACACACGCTGGAAGCGCCACAACATGAGATCGCTGGATATCTTCACGTTCACGCTCCCGTCGTCTTCGACGTTCCGCACGGCCTACACCGATCGTGACCAGTAGAAACCGCTTGATGCATGTTCGCGCATGGTTGAAGGCCGACATCATCTCCGCAAGTCGATCTTCGGGGCGGTTCGAGTCATTGCCGGTGCTCGATCGGGAGCCTCGCGGCGAGGAGTGTCGTTCAGTGGAGTTCCTCGACCAGCCCGATGATGATGCCCTCGGGGCCGCGGACGTAGCAGTACCGGTAGATGTCTTCGTATTGAGCTACCGTGCCCACGGGTTCGGCGCCGTGGGCGCGCAGGCGGTCGAGGACGTCCTCGACGTCGTCGACGACGAACGTCAGGCGAGGGATGCCCGGGGTGTTCACCGGCGCCTTCGGCGCAGTGCTGGTGGTCGTCGGCGAGTGGAACGTCGAGAGCTCGACCCGGTTATGGCCGTCCGGAGTTCGTAGGACGGCGATATCTGCTCGGACGCCGTCCAGTCCGAGGAGGTTGTCGGCCCATTGGCCACCGACTGCTGCTTCGCCCTCCAGTTCCAGGCCCAGTTCGACGAAGAACGCGATAGCAGCCGCGAGATCCTCGACCACAATGCCCGCGTGATCCATCCGGTGGATCGCCATGATGTTCTCCTTGGTTCGTTACGGCCCATTCTGGCCGGGATGATCGGGTTCAGGCGCGCTGACGCTCGGCCCGCTGCCGGATCAGCTCCTCGACCGCGGGGGGGAAGGTGGTTTCGAAGTCGATCAGCTTCACCCAGGTCGGAGTGATCACGATCCGGACCATGCCGTCGTAGAGCGAGCGGACCTCGGCCTCCCACTCGAGGCGCTGCAGCATCAGGCTTCGACCGACGGGATCGCGAAAGTGACTGCCCTCCTGGCGAACTCCGACCACGGCAGGCATGCTAACCCCACCGGCCTGCCGACACGGGGAGGATCCGCATGCCGAAACGCGCTGCGCCCGGGGTGAGACGGCGGACGGTGCAGGCCGCGCTTCTGCATTAGGGCGTGTATCGAAATGGATCTCGGCCTACACCGCGGTTCTTGGGCGGCGAAAGACGGGGTGGCGGGATGAGGCTTCTTGCTCGATGTCGCGGAGTATGCAGGGCGGTGCCATGGCCAGCCCCGCGACTTCCCGCGGATAGGGCAGGATGGCGCGATGGCAGGGGAAGTGGATGCAGTACCGTCGTGCGTGTGACCAGGTCGACCCGCCCCACTGGACGCCAGCGTCCCAGTGGCGCCTTCGGGCCTGTCCGTGACCAGACGCGAAATGCTCGCATCATCGAAGCGGTCTTGGACCTGATCGTCGAGAGCGGGTACGCCGATCTCACGATGGCCGCGGTAGCCGCGCGCGCGGAGGTGGCCAAGGCCACCGTCTATCGTCGCTGGGCCTCGCGCGAGGACTTGGTCGCCGACGCCTTGGAAAGCATCATGCTCCCCGCTGTCCCGGCCGAGGTAGCGGCCGCCGGGACACTGCGCGAGGACCTCATCGCCACCCTTACCCAAAGTTCCGCGTGCCTGCAACCCCGGGAGCGTCGCTTCTCGGCTGTGCTGGCCGCGGCCACCGCCTCTCACCCGCAGATCGCCGACACCTTGCGGGAGCGCTACATCGCCGGGCAGCGCGAGGGAATCGTCTCCTGCCTGCACCGCGCTCGAGAGCGCGGCGAAATCACTGCGGAGCGGGTCGAGCGTCTGCTGGCGCCGGGCAGGTTGGAGATTGCCGCAGCCGTCGGGGTGTTGGTCCTGCAGGAGGACCTGACCGGTGCCGTTCTCGACGTCGAGGGGATAGCCCGCCTGGTGGACCAGGTGCTGCTGCCCCTCGTCGGCGGTACCCCCACCCGCTGAGGCCCTATCGGCCGGCTTCTCGATTCCGCGCCATGTTCGCTCGGCCGGCTACCGGCCTTCGCTCTGGCATACCCATCAACTAGGTACACTCGAGACTCGATACTGTACAGTCTCTAGTTGACGGGCGTTCATGCTCATGAACCGATCAATCGCGACCAACCGAAAGCAGGACGAGCTGTGACATCGAAGGACAAGGCGAAAGTGCTGGTCACCGGGGCAACAGGCATGCAGGGCGGCGCAGCAGTCCAGGCCCTCCTCCGCGCGGGACACCCCGTAACCGCGTTCGTGCGCGACCCCGCTTCGGCCCCCGCCCAGGCGCTCGCCGCGCAGGGCGTCGCCCTCGCGACCGGAAATCTGGAGGACCCCGCATCCCTCGAGGCCGCCGCCGCCGGACACGACGCGGTCTTCTCCGTGCAGCTCGCGGGCGTCGACCCGGCCGATCCCGGCGCCGAGCAGCGCCAGGCCCGCAATATCGCCACCGCCGCCAAACGCGCGGGCGTCACCCAGATCATCCACACCTCCGTCTCGGCGACCGGGTGGCGCGAACAGCACCCCGACATCGAGATCACCGACCCTGTGATGAAGGCGTACTGGGACGAGAAGGAGGCCGCGGAGGAGGTGATCCGGCAGGCGGGCTTCGACCACTGGACCATCCTCAAGCCCGCCTTCTACATGGACAACTACCTCCCGCCCAAACGCGAATACCAGTTCCCCGACCTGGCTCAGGACAAGCTGGTCACCGCTACGAGCCCGCAGACCGTGTTGGCGCTCATCAACTCCGACGACTTCGGAGCGGCGGTCGCCGCCGCCGTGGCCGATCCCGGCAAGTTCCATCAAGCCGAGATCGACCTCGCAGGCGACGCGCTGACCCACACCGAAATCGCCGACACCCTCTCCAAGGCCGCCAGCCGAGAGATCACTGCCGTCTTCGTATCCCCGGAGGAGCAGGCGCGGCGCCTCGGCGCACCCTCGGCGTACAGCCAGATCTGGAACGACCTCGTCGGCTACCCCGCACGCCCCCACCACGCCGCCGCCTACGGCCTGACCACGACAACCCTCGAGCAGTGGGCCGCGCGGCAGGACTGGCACACCCCGGCTGCCTGAACTCAAGCAGCCCTCCAGCTTCACCAGCGGAGCGGTGTGATTACTGTGCCCTGAACGTGGCTGGACGCTGACCATCGGCGTCTACGGCCTCACGGCCGGAGCGCTCCTCGGGAAGCTCACCGGTGGGGCGGCGTGGGGTGGCTGCTCGACCTGCGTCCGCGCTGCGGCGCTCGAACCCCGACCACCCGGGCGAACTCGGCGCGCCTCCACGCGCGCTCGCGGCGGCGGACATCGGCTACCGGCATGCGTGCGTCCTCAGTTGGGGCTGATCGGCAGTCCGGGGCAGAGTTCGATGTAGGGTTGGTTCGGTATGCGCACCCGGTCACTCCAAATGCGAAAGCTCATATTGGAAGTGAGTTTGGCGCACAGCTTCTCGGGATCGGCGTCGTAGGCAGGCCATACTCGCACCGTCGTATCCCAACTTCCGGAGGTGACCAGCGTCCCGTCCGGGCTGAACGCCACGCTGGATACCTCGTTGGTATGGCCGATCATCGGCCTGCCGAGTAGTTGTCCGGACTCGGCGTCCCACAACCGCACCGTCTTGTCGCGGCTACCGGAGACGATCCGCTTGCCATCTGGGCTGAAAGCTACGCCCCCCACGATGTCGTTGTGGCCGACCGTCGGTTGGCCGAGCGGTCGTGCGGACTCGATATCCCACGACCGCACCATCCCGTCGTGGCTACCGGTGGCGAACCGCTTCCCGTCGGGACTGAATGCCATGCTGCTCACGGGGGCGCTGCTGCTGCTCAGCAGTTCTTCGATCTTGCGCCCGGACTCGACATCCCATAACTGCACCGTTCCGCCGTAATCCGTCGCGACTCGCGTACCGTCCGAGCTGAAGACCGCATCCTCCGCGCCGACTCTGTCTCCGATCGGCAGTTCCCAGATCCTTCTGCCGGACTCGGCATCCCAGAACAGCAATTTCTTGTCGGAACCGGAGACAACACGTTTACCGTCCGGAGTGAAAGCCGCGTTCGGGACGGCGTTGCCGAGGCCGGTGAGCGGCTCCCCGATCGGCCGCCCCGCGTCGACATCCCACAATCGCATCGTCCCGTCATAACTGACAGAGACGAATTTCCTACCGTCAAGACTGAAGACCACGCGTCTCACACCTCGGGTGTGGCCGATCAGCGGCTCTCCTAGCAATTGCCCGGAACGGACATCCCACAACCGCACCGTCCCATCGGAACTGCCCGAGGCGATACGTCTACCATCCGGACTGAAGGCCACACTCGCCACAATGTCGCTGTGACCGATCAGCGGCTGCCCGACCAGATACCCCGCCCCGACATCCCACATCCGCACCGTTTTATCGAGGCCGCCGGAAACGATTCGCCTGCCATCCGGACTGAACGCGACATTCATGACGCCTCCGGTGTGGCCGAGCAGAGGCTCGCCGATCAATCGCCCTGTCCCGACATCCCACAAACGCATGATCCCGCCGTAGTCACCGGTCACGACCCAGCGCCCATCAGGACTGAACGCCAGACTCGACACATAGTCGGCATGACCGTTCAGCGGCCTCCCGATCGATCGGCCCGACTCGACATCCCACAAACGAGCCGTCCCATCGGAGCCCCCCGAGGCGACTCGCCGCCCGTCCGGGCTGAATACCACGCTCTCCACGGAGGTGGTGTGGCCGGTCATCGGCTGTCTGATCGGCTGGCCGGACTCGGCGTCCCACAATCGCACGGTCCTGTCGTAACTGCCGGAGACGACCCGCCGCCCGTCTGCGCTGAATACCACGCTGGCTACTGCGTTGGTGTGGCCGGTCATCGGCCGCCCGATCGGCCGGCCGGACTCGGCGTCCCACAATCGCACGGTCCCGTCCTGACCGCCGGTGACGACTCGCCGCCCGTCCGGGCTGACAGCCACATCCCCTAACAGGCCGAGATCGACGTTCAGCGGCTGCCCGGTCGGTTGTCCGGATTCGACATCCCACAATCGCAGCGGCCCGCCCAACTGGCTGGTGACGGCCCGGCGCCCGTCCGGGCTGAGCCGTTTGAATTGAACCCCCAGGGTACCTGTGGGGATCTGCTGCGGCTCCTCGACCGGTTCACCGGAATCGGCATCCAACGACCGCAACCGTAAATCGAGACCGCCGGTGACCACCCGACGCCCATCAGGACTGAACACCGCATCCCAGACTTCCGACCCGGTGTCGACGATTTTGGCTGTCTGTCGCCGCTCATACAGCGCACCGACGATAGCGCCCGCGGTCTCCGGGCTCGGTGCGAGAGCGTGTGCCGCGAGAATCTGTTGAACAGCTCGGATATCGCCACCGGACCGGCTCTGCTCGACCATGGCCTGCGCTTCTGCGATCAACTGTCGCCCGACCGCCTCGCGGGTGCGCGCGTCGGCCCGGACGCTCGCGGCCTCCGCCCGTTTACCCGCGGCATAGGCTTGCCAGAACCCGGCTCCGGCCAATCCCGCCACGACGACGGCGACGACCAGCAAGACCGCGAGCGCTCGGGCCCGGCGACGCAATGCTGTGAGGCGATCCTGTTGCCGCCGGCGGGACGCGAGGAGGAATTCACGGGCGGGCTGGAGCCGTCGCTGATATTCCGTTTTCGCCGAGAGCGTTTCGGCTTCGGCAAGCCGGGTGCCTTCCAAAAGCCACGACTGGTCACGACCGTTGCGGTCCCAGCCTTCGACAGCACGCTCGAGGCGATCGGCGGCCTTGAGGTCGTCTGCTTGCGCCCGGAGCCATCCGGCCAACGAATCCCACCGCCGCAGTAAACTTTCCAGTGCGACTTCCACGACCACCTCGCCGTCGCGGCGGTCCTTGACCAGCAACCGCTTGTCCACGAATCCGTCGATCAGCTCGTGGGCCTCCTCGGGGAAGTCGTCCCAGCGAGCGATGCGACGCATCGGCTGATCGTTGTCGGGATCGATGGTCGCCAACGCGGGGATGAATGCCGATCGCAACACCTCCAACTGCCGTCGCCGTATCCGCGGGTCGGGGGACAGCAGCGATTCGACCTCGGTGTGGACGACCCGGTCCATACCGCCCAACGCGTTGTAGTTCTCGACAGTGAGGGTTCCGCTCGCGGCATAGTCGTCGTAGAGTCGCGACAGCGTCAATGCCAGCAGCGGCAGGGTGTCGGCGCCATGATCACCGTCGGCCAGCAGCCGATCCACCAACTCCGGTTCGATGCGCAATTCCGCACTGTCGTCGGCGCGAGCCGCCGGCCCGGTGATGACCTCCTTGAACTGGGTCCGCGGCAACGGCTCGAGCGCGTCGAAGACGAATCGCGACACCGTCTTCAAATGCACCGCATTCTGTAGTTGCTCATAGCGATCGGTACGAATGGTGACCGCCGCTTTTATCGCCACATGCTGTGTGCCCATGTCGTCCTGTCCTGCGAGCAGCAGGCCGAGCAGCTCCAGGAATTGCTCACCCTGCGCACCGGCGTCGGCGACGAACAGCTCTTCGGCTTGATCGATGGGCAACAACAACGTCGGCACGGGCGTATCGACATCGTCGGACGGCCACCTGGCTCGCGCGGCATGCTGCATCTGGACGAGCCACTCACGAGAGCGATCCACGTCGGGCAACGCGGATTTGATCTCCCCGAGCGTCGGAGTGGTCAACCCGAGGCGCGTTCGCGTGGCGTAGATAACCGCGGCCAGGCCGTGCGCACCGGTGAACGCTCGACGTTCCGGCCGCATGATGTCCAGCACGAGAAAGTGCCGATCTTCCCGAGCCAGCCGCGGCAACAATCCCGCACGCAGAAACGACGACTTACCCGTCCCCGACGCTCCCAGCACCACGAACATCGACTCGGCGCCGATCGAGCGCATCCGCCGCAAATGTTCCAGACCCGCCATGATCTGCACTTCGCGTCCGAAATACACGGCGGCGTCCACGGCATCGAAGGGACGCCAACCCCGGTACGGCGACCGATCCGGCTCGCCGGCGGGCGGCCACGGGAAGTTCTCGGCACCGATCCCGGCATCGCCCAGGCCATCCAACAATCTGCGCAAACCTTCGGTGCGCATCCGCACCGGCTCGAGTTGCCCATCGACCTGGATTTCGGTCACCGGACCGTCGCCGAAAAGGTCGCACCGTTGCCATTCACGGGTCGGATCCGGATCCGTATCGGTACTCCGGTCCAGCCGGGCACAGAAAATCCGCTTGCCCAGATTCACCGCCGTCAGGTACTCGGCAACGCACTCGGTTGAGGTGTGCCAATCCCGCGAGGTCAAGCAGATCACCGCTTCGCATCGTGCCAAAGCTGTGCGTAGCGCATCCCGCCAACGGACACCCTGAACGATCCCCGATTTCTCGTCGAGATCCAGAAAGATGTTGCCCGCCAACGCGGGCCTTTGCTCGACCAACCATCGCAACAACGCGACAGCCTGCACACTGTTCCGACTCGAATGACTCAGGAACAGCCGCGTCATCACGCCCCCTTGATGGAGAGAACCATCTCGCGCTCGTCAACGCTACCGCACGCCGGACTGGACCGGAATGAGGTGTCACGGCAGACCTGTTGCAGCGCAACCGGACGCTCGGCCGATCACGTTTCCCACTTCCTCGGCTTCCTCACCCTCGTCGCAGTGCAGTGTGGCCCGCTGGCTACGGCAGCTGTATCTTCAGGATTCGCGGGCTGCGATTGCGGCCTGGATTCGTCGCAGCGTGCGGAGGCCCTTCTTCGCGGCGACGCTCACCATGCCGTCGAAGACTGTTGGGCCCCGGTCGTGGGCCATCAGCCGTTCCAGCGTCGGCACGGCACGATCATCGCCGGTCGATCCGAGCGCGACAGCCGCCCAATATCGCTGGTCCGGGTCGTCACTGTCGGCTGCCACGCACAGCCTCGGGATGATGTCCGGGGCGAACTTCGCCAGCGCGCTGGCGATATAGCCGATGCGGAAGTACCGGCGGTTCTCGAATTCGTCCCATAGTGCAGCCAAGGCCGCATCACCGCCGATCATGCCGAGGGCCTCGGCAGCCCGTTCGCGCATCCCGCTGATCGAGTCCCGCAGTACGGGCGTGAGCGCCGGGACGACCGATTCGTCGCCGAGGGTGCCCAGAGCGATCACCGCTTGCTCTCGAGCCATCTCCTGTGAGTGGTCCAGCATCGCAACCAAGCCGGGAACCGCATCGCGGAAGCCGAGCGCCGCGCAGCCCATCGCCGCCCATGCCTGGCAGTTGTACCGAGTGTCGGCGAGTGACGCGAGCAGCGGTGCCTTCAGAGTGTCGTCGCCGAAGACCGCCGCGCGGTTCAACGCCCGGCTGTAAAGCGACCGGTGATAGTCGGGATAGTCGCGGACGAGCGCGCGCAGTGCTTCCTTGGCGGATGCGTCGCCGTCAGCAGCCCACACGAGCAGGAGCCGCAGTTTTTCCTCGCGGGTCGCGAGATCACCGGCTTTGAGGCTTCGCGCATCAGCTGGGTTCACCGCCCAACGGTACATGGCGATGATCCTGGTCCCCAGCCGCGTTTCACCCCGGAGACCTGGTAGGGCATGCCTGGCTGAGCAAAGGTCGGCTCGGCACGGACTTCGGCAAGGGAGGAGAGGGTTTTCGCCGAGGGCGATGAAATCGAATAATGTTGCCGGGGAACAGTTTTAGTTGCCGATCAGAGGGAGCCATTCGGCGCCCAGCTGACTGGGGTACGGGCGTCGGTCCTCGGTGGCAGGATGCGGGTGTGGGTGACTATTTCGAACGTATCGTCGACCTCGACGTGACCTCGGTCGACGCGAGCACGCTGGCCGAGCACATGGTGGACTGGATGGTGTCGCGGCGATGGCTGCTTCGGGAGACTTCGCGCGACGCGATGTACAGCCTCCACGCCGACGAAGGCTATGTGCCAGGTCCGGACTGGCCGCAGATCACCCATGAATGGGGCGCCGATTGGATCCCCGGCCCCGTCGCCGTCATCGTCGGACGCCACGACCACTATCCCGGCCAGGGCGGCATCGAACCGGCCTCCGCGGTATGCCCACGCTGCCAGGCCACCACCGTGATCATCGACTACCCACAACAATGGGAAGCCGATCCGGCCGTATGGCAGCCGTTCTCCGACGCGATCGACACCTGGAAACGAACAGGCACCGGCTCGGCAATCTGCCCCTCCTGCACCACGCCGAGCCCCATCACCACCTGGCGTTGGACAGACGGCTTCGCCCTGGGTGCCCTCGCCTTCGACTTCTGGGGTTGGCCGCCCCTCACCGAGGACTTCATCAACGAATTCGCCACCCGACTCGGGCACCGAATCGAGCACCACACCGGCAAGTTCTGAACCGAGGCTTCCCATTGCCGGTGAAGTAGGTCTATCGAGTGACCCCGCCGGGTGAGTCGTCGTTCCTATCAGCTGTTCCGATCAGCGGCTGACGATCGGGATGAGGTAGCGGTATGCGTAGATGGTGCGGGTGGCGGGCGATCGTCTGCAGGTGGTACCCGCCGTGCCGACATTCTCGCCGCGACGGGGCGCCCCCGGCCATCGTTGCCGGACTTGTCGACAGGGATTCCGCCCTGCGGGCCGGGTAGATGGGTAACGGCTATCTCCAGCCGTGGTTCGCGTCGTGCTCGGTGTCCGCCGCGCTCTAGCCGACACCACACGACAAAATTGCTGACCGGGGGAGTGTCTGATCTACGGGGTGGACGCGCGTTTCCCGCATCCGACGACTTCGTAGTCCGGCCGCTGTGCTCATAAGTGAGGGTCTGGACCTGAACGCAGAACAGGTGTCGGATCCGCCGTTGATTCCATCGTCATGCTCGGGGGTCGACCGGTTCACCTGCTGCCGTTCGCCTTCGTGGCTTGTGTCCGTTATGCGGCCGGCCGGCTCAACGGACCAGGACGGTCTGGCCTGAGAGGAGTTCGGCATCGCGCCCACTGGTGGATCCGTCATCCGGATCTCGCCGAAACTTACGGCCCACGCCCGAGGTGCAACTTGAACATCCGGCTAATCCGATTTCCGCAGCTGCCGGCCTCGGTCGGGCCGTTGACGACGAGCGCTTGCGGTAGCAACGTGCCGCGTCATCAACGGCGCAGTTCGGGCGGTAGCCACGGGTCGGGGGTGTTCTGGAAGGTGATCGACCGTAGCCGGAGAAGGCCCCGTTCGGGACGGCCGCGCGCTCCCGGGGGAAGGTGTGGCATGCTTGTCGGTGAGCACGGGCTGTTGAAGTGATCGCTCGGCTTACTACAGAAAGCAATACAAAGTACATGACGCAAGGCAGTGTGAAGTGGTTCAACGGCGAAAAGGGCTTCGGGTTCATCGCGCAAGACGGTGGCGGTCCTGACGTTTTCGTTCACTACTCCGAGATTTCCGGCTCCGGATTCAAGTCCCTCGACGAGGGGCAGCGTGTCGAGTTCGAGGTCGGCCAGGGCCAGAAGGGCCCGCAGGCCCAGAGCGTGCGCGCCATCTAAGAGCTGACAAACCGGAAACCCGCGTCACGGCGCGGGTTTCTTGCTTTTCACGCATGGGCTGGCACTCGAGGTCATCCGAACTACTGTCGGGACGCGCGGAGAGAGCGGCCGGTTTGCGGTGCTGTCCGCATGGGGTTCGGCATCGGTAGGTGTTGTGCGTGATCGGTCACAGGTCGCCATCCGGTGCATGGATCGGGCGGTCGTCGCTTCATATGGAAACTGCGCTGTCGCCGTGGGCTTGTCGCAAAGGCAGTGAGCCGTCAGGGCGGGGCATACGCATTTGTGGTGCGCGCCCGGCCCGCTCGATCAGGCCGGCCGCGTGGCGGCGGCGATTTGGAAGGCGTTGTCTACGCGCCTGATGCGTGGCTCGTGCAGGCCCGCGGCTTCGAGCATGCCGACGAGTTCGGTGTCGGAGTGGAAGCGAGCTCGCTTGGCGACCGGCGGTGGCATGAGCGACCGTGGAGGATCGGGTGCGACGGTGTGCAGGACAAGGCGACCGTTCGGTTCGAGGACGCGATGCAGTTCGGACAGCATGGCGGGCGCGTCGACGAAGAAGAGGATGTTCATGGCGGTCGCGCTGCTGAAGCGCCTGTCCGGTAAGGGCAATGCTTCCGCGGCGGCTTCGATGACTTCGAGGCGGCCCTCGCGTACGGCGGTTTCGTTTCTCGATCTGGTGAGCGCGACCATATCGGCGCTGTGATCCACGGCGGTCACGCGACAGCCGGTTTCGAGCGCACGAGCGGCGAAGGTGCCACCGCCGCAGCCCACCTCGAGCAAGTGGTCGCTGTCGGAGAGGTGAAGCTCTGCCAACGTATCGCGGAAGATCTCATGGTGGGACTTCATGTCCCGCCACATCAACCGTGCCAGCGGTCCGCGAGGTCTGCGCAACAGGCGGTCGATGAACAGCTCGAAAAATGCCAAGGCGGTTTCCTGTCGTGATCGTCGAAAGGTGACTCAGCGATGAGAAGTCGGCTGAATCGGCATGTCTCCGAATATGCTTCGGCGCGCCACCGGGCGTGCGAGTACGTTGTGTGGATATCCCGGCGTGACGGCGGATGCACTGTCGAGGCGCTCGAGGTGGTGGTCGTCGAAGGTGAGGTTCAGTGCACCGAGATTGTCCTCGAGTTGCGCGCGAGTTCGGGCACCGAGCACAGGCGCGGTGACGCCTGGTTGATGCTGTAGCCAGGCGAGGGCCACCTGCGCCGGCGACCGGCCGAGTTGCCGGGCCACTTGGCATACGGTTTCGGCCACGGTCAGCGACCGTTCGTCGAGACCGTCGTTGGCGACGATCAGGTCTTTGCGAGTGGTTCCCACCACCGGCCGTCGCGCATCCGACGGCAGATCGGCCCTGGTGTACTTGCCGGCGAGCACGCCACCCGCCAATGGCGACCAGGCGACCACACCGAGCCCCAGTTCGCGGGCCATCGGCAGCATGTCGTGTTCGGTTGTGCGTTCGGTCAGGTTGTACTCCGATTGGACCGCTATGAGCGGCGTCCACCCCCGCAAGTCGGCAATTGTCTGCATGCGCGCGATCTGCCAGACGGGGGTGTTCGAGATGCCGACATACAGCACCTTGCCCGCGCGAACCAAATCGTCCATGCCGCGCAAGATCTCCTCGGGCGGTGTGAGGTTGTCCCACATGTGCAGGTAGAGCAGGTCGAGATAGTCGGTGCGCAGGCGGCGTAGGCTCGCCTCGACCGAGGCGACCATGTTCTTGCGATGGTTGCCGCCGGAATTCGGATCGGTGAGCCGCCGCAGCAGGGTGTACTTGGTAGACAGGACGAGCGCCTCGCGGTCGGCCGCGGCGAACTCACCGAGCCATTCCTCGGCGGTGCCGTTGGTGTAGTTGCCTGCCGTGTCGAGGAAGTTGCCGCCGCGTGTGACGTAGGCATCGAAGATGCGCCGAGCCTCGTTCTTGTCGGCCCCCCAACCCCAGTCGGTTCCGAAGGTCATGGTGCCCAAAGCCATCGGTGATACACGCAGGCCCGACCGTCCCAGTAGCTGGTAGCTATCGAGCGCATTGTTGAAAAACGTTGTCATTATCGTTTAGTGTAGGCCCGCTGAGTTTTCCGAGCAAGGGCTGGAGATGGCAACAATCGATACAGAAGTGCGGCGTTGCGCCGCAACGGTTCTCGGAATCGATGCGGGCGGGATCGACGCACGGCGCCCCTTGCAGGAACACGGGCTGGATTCCTTTCTCGCCGCCCGCTTGCACCTGCGTCTGGCCGAACGCACCGGGGTGCGCGTGCCCCTGGAAGCCTTCGTCGGAGCTACGCTCGACTCTCTGGTCGCCGAGATCGAAAAGCGCAAGAAATCCGCCGATTCGACGCATCGTGAGCCCGTCTCGCCGACGCCGCCCGGCGTGGTCTCCGAGATCGTCGTCGAAGAGGAACTGACTCCCATTCAAGCCTCCTACTGGGTGGGCCGCGAGGCCGGTATGCCGCTCGGTGGGGTGGCCACGTTCTACTACTTCGAATTCGACCGCGATCCGGAACGATTCGTGGCAGCCGACGCGCGGTCCGAAGTCAGCGCGCTGGAGACGGCGTGGAACACGGTGGTGGCACGCCACGACATGCTGCGGGCCATCGTGACCGACGACGGTCGTCAGCGGGTACTGCCGCCGGCGCGGCGCTACCGCATCGAGGTCACCGACCTGCGGGATCCCGCGGGCGATGCCGCCGCGACCTTGCTGCGGCTACGGCACGAGAAGTCGCATCAGGTGCGCGATACCGCGGCAGGACCGTTGTTCGACATCCACGCCGCGCTTCTGCCGTCCGGCGCGCTGCGGCTTTTCGTCGGATTCGACATCATCGTGCTGGATATGGCGAGCTGGATTCAGCTCATGCGCGAGTGGGGGGAGCTGGTCGCGGATCCGGACGCGGCACTGCCACCGCCGCCGACGTCGTTCCTGAGTATCGTGCGCGCCCGCCGCGGGGCAGAGGTGGGCCGCCGGGAACGGGATCGCGCCTACTGGCAGGAGCGGCTGGCCACTCTGCCGCCAGGGCCTCGGCTGCCCTATGCGGTCGCTCCCGAAACGATTCGCACCGCCCGATTCCGGCGTCACGAAGCGCGGCTCGCGCCGGAGCACTGGACGGCTCTCAGCTCTCGCGCCGCACAGCACGGACTCAGCCCTACCGCGGTGCTGCTCGCGGCTTTCGGACTCACTTTGTCGCGGTGGGGAGCCATCGACGCGTTCTGCCTCAATGCCACCCTGTTCGACCGTTCCGACGACGGCGGGGACAACGAGGGCGTCGTCGGGGATTTCAGCACCACCGCGCTGGTCGAGATGCCGAACCCGGGAGATCGGCTCGGGTTCGCCGACTACGCTCGCCGCGTCAACACGCGGTTCTGGGCCGACCTGGAACACCGCTCCTACAGCGGTGTCGAGGTGCAGCGCGAGCAGACCGCCGACCTCGCCCCGCGCTATCCGGTGGTGTTCACCAGCGGCGTCGGGCTCGGCCAGGCCGACGGCCCGGCCGCGGGCTGGTTGGGCGACGAGGTGTTCGGGGTGTCGCAGACACCGCAGGTGACACTCGATCACATCGTCTGGGACGAGGCGGGCGGTCTGCGGCTGGCGTGGGATGCCGTCGAGCAGGTTTTCCCGCCGGGGTTCGTGGACAGCATGCTCACCGCCCACGCTCGCCTGCTGCGGCGGCTGGCCGAGGACGACAATGCCTGGGACACCGCGGAACTGGGGTGGAACCCGTTCTTCGAGAGGGTGCAACCGCTCCCTGCCGGACTCGGCGCAGGACTGCTGTTGGACCTGCAGCGCCACCAGGTGGCCGAGCGGCCTGACGCCGCAGCGGTGCTGTCCACCACGGGATCACGCACGCACGGCGAGGTGTCCGCGCGGGCGCGCGAGGTCGCCGGCCGGCTGATCGCGGCCGGGGTCCGGCCGCACGACCGGGTGGCGGTCCTCGCCTCCAAGTCGGCAGAACAGATCGTCGCCGTCTACGGGGTGCTCTGGGCCGGAGCGACATTCGTGCCGATCGAGCCGGAATGGCCCGCCTCGCGCATCGCCTCGGTCTGTCGCCGCGCCGAAATCACCCACGCCCTCGCCGTCCCTGAGGTCGAGCTGCCCGAGAACGTCACCGCACACCCGCTCGACGCCCCGGCAGGCGCCGTCACCGTCGGCGAGCCGATCGCCACCGCGGACGACGATCTGGCCTATGTCATCTTCACCTCCGGATCGACCGGTGAACCCAAGGGGGTCGCCGTCGAGCACCGCGCCGCCCGCACCACGATCGACGACATCAACGATCGTTTCGGCATCGGCCCGGGCGACCGGGTGCTCGCGCTGTCGGCGCTGAGTTTCGATCTGTCCGTGTACGACATCTTCGGCGTGCTCGGCGCGGGCGGGGCGCTCGTCCTCCCGGACGCCGACCGGCTGCGCGATCCGGGCCACTGGTGCGAACTCGTCGCCACTCACCGGGTGACGGTGTGGAACACCGCACCCGCGCTCGCGGAGATGCTCATCGAATACGCCGAGGCCGATCCCGCGGCGGCCGCACGGTTGCGCTCGCTGCGCGTGCTGCTGCTGTCCGGTGACTGGATCCCGCTGTCGCTGCCTGACCGGCTGCGCGCGGTGATCGGCGAGCAGGTGCGTGTAATCAGTCTGGGCGGCGCGACCGAGGCCGCCATCTGGTCGATCTGCCATCCCGTCCAAGAGGTGCGGCCCGAGTGGACCAGCATCCCGTACGGCAGGGCGCTGCGCGAACAGTTCTTCCTCGTGCTCGACGAGGACGGCTTGCCCTGCCCGGTCGGCATGTCGGGTGAACTGCACATCGGAGGGGCCGGTCTGGCACGCGGGTATGTCGGTGACGACGAGCAGACTGCCCGGCGCTTCATCCGGCACGACCGGCTGGGGGAGCGGCTGTACCGAACCGGTGACCTGGGCAAGTGGCGGCCCGACGGAACCATCGAGTTCCTCGGCCGCGTCGACCGGCAGGTCAAGGTCCGCGGCCACCGCATCGAGCTCGGGGAGATCGAGGCCGTACTCGACCGGCATCCGGCTGTGCGCCGGTGTGTGGCGGCGGCGGTGCCGGGGGCGGACGACCGGCCGCAGCTCGTAATCTACGTGGTGGCGGGAGACACACCGGTGGAGACCGCGGAACTCGCCGGGCATGCGGCACGTCATCTGCCGCAGTACATGGTGCCGTCTCGGTGGGTGCTGTTGGAAGATTTACCGTTGACATCCAACGGCAAGGTCGACCATTCTCGGTTGCCGAACCCGTTCCGTCGCGAGGGAGCCGGGACGGAGACCACCGCACCAGCCGAATACACCCCGGCGGTCGGTGCAGTTCCGGCCGGGAACGGACGACCGGTTCCCGGCCGAATCACCCCCATGGCCGATCTTGCGGCCGTCGACAGCACGGCAGGCCGAGCCGCCCCATCAGGCGATCTCGCCGATACGCCGGTTCTGGCGGAAGAACAGGCGAGCACACCGGCCGACGACTGGCTGCTGCACGCCGCACGGCAGGCCGAGGCGCTGGGACTGGCGCTGACCCTACGCGCGCAACCACTCGACGGCGTCGCGGTGAGTAACGCCGGCGAGTGGGTCGGTCGTCTGCATACCGCGGCCACGGCCCGCGGACTCATCGCCGAGGCGCACTACGGCGACGCGGCCGAGCTCGTCCTCACCGCTGCGACGCCGACCGCCCCGGCTACCCGCGCACGGATCGAATCCGCGGTCGCCCAGGTCTTCACCGACCTGCTCGGCCCCGATATCGCGGCAACCACCCCGTTCAACGATCTCGGCGCGACCTCCCTGACCCTGGTCCGTGCCCATCGCAAGCTGCGGCATCTGACCCCGGCGCTCACCGTCCCAGACATCTTCCGGCTCGGCACCGTCCGGCGGTTGGCGGACTGGATCGTCGACCACACCGACCTGGAGACCACCACCCGCGAATCCGGCGCCGTGTCGATCGATCTCACCGACGCCGTAGCGCGCGGCCACCGTCGCCGCGCCCACCGAACGAAAGCGAGGCTCGCGGATGTCGTTCGCTGACACCGTGTTCCGGCTGCGCACCGCCTCGGGCCGCGCGGCCGACCGAAGACAGCGGTTCATCGCCCGTACCGCACACCGTCCGGACACACCCACCGAGATGCGGGTGCGCATCGGCAGGCACACCCTCGTGGTCGACGAACCCGTGGCCGCGGGCGGCGGCGACGCAGGTCCCGACCCGATCGGGATGGCCTTGGCCGCGCTGGGCACCTGTCAGGCGGTCACATACCGCTTCCATGCGGCACGGCTGGGAATCGCTATCCATTCGCTGTCGGTGGACGTCGACGCCGACGTGGACCTCGGGCCGGTCTTCGGGCTCGCCGAGCCGGTGCAGCCGGGTCGTATCCGGGTCCGGGCCCGGGTGGGCGGCCCGGCTGAAGCGGCCCGGTATCGCGAGCTGCACCAGCTCGTGGAGGCGTCCTGTCCGGTGCTGGCCATGATGCGCGGCGACCTGGCGGTGGACTCGGAATTGGAGATCGAATCGTGAACGACGACAATGCCGTCGCCATCGTCGGGATGGCCTGTAGATTCCCGGGCGCACCGGACCTGGCCGCCTACTGGGACCTGATCGCCTCGGGCCGGGAAGGACTGACCCGGTTCGACCACGCGGAGCTCGCCGCGAGAGGCGTACCCGCCGAACTGCGCGGGCACCGCAACTATGTACCGGTCGGGGCGGTCATCGACGGACAGGACCGATTCGACCCGGAGCATTTCGGCATCGTCGCGCACGATGCCGCCCTGATGGATCCGCAGCTGCGGCTGCTGCTGGAATGCGCATGGGACGCCCTCGGCGACGCCGGGTATCGCGGTGGCGCCGGGTTGGACGCGGTCGGCGTATTCGCCGGGGCCTCGCGCAGCGACTATCTGGAGCACAACCTCGTCGCTTACCGCCACGGCGCGCAACGGGATCCGCTCGGTCGGCTGCAGGCGGAAACGGGCACGCTCACCGACTACTTCCCGCAGCAGATCGCCTACCGGCTCGACCTCACCGGCCCTGCGGTAGCGGTGCAGGCCGCATGCGCGACCTCGCTGGTCGCGGTGCACCTGGCCGCGCAGGCCCTCCTGTCGGAGGAGTGCGACGCGGCGCTCGCAGGCGGTGCGTCGCTGATCGTCCCGCAGGGACGCGGCTACCTGCACGTGCCCGACGCGATCTTCTCCGCGGATGGACATACCCGGTCGTTCGGGGCTGACGCCACCGGTATGGTGCACAGCCAGGGCGTGGGCATGGTGGTACTGCGACGGCTCGCGGACGCGCTGGCCGACGGCGACCCGATCTACGCGGTGCTGCGCGGCAGTGCGCTGAACCACGACGGTGGCGGTAAGGCCGGTTTCACCGCCCCGTCGGCGGCAGGGCACGCACGCGCGATCAGCGAGGCGCTCGCCGTGGCCGATATCGGGATCGACGCCGTCGACCTGATCGAGGCACACGGCACGGCGACCGCCCTCGGTGACCAGATCGAACTGTCGGCGCTGGCCGCGGTGTTCGCCGACCGCGCGGCGCCGGAGCCGATCGCATTGGGCTCGGTGAAGAGCAATATCGGCCACACCAACAGCGCGGCCGGAATCGCGTCGCTGATCAAAACCGCACTCGCGCTGTGGCATCGCCGCATTCCGGCAACCCTGCACGCGCGTCCCGGTCATCCCGATCTGGAACGCCATCGCGGGTTGTTCGACGCCGTCGAGCGCACCCGGGAGTGGCCGGAGCGCGACGGCACCCGGATCGCCGGGGTGAGCTCGATCGGCATCGGCGGCACCAACTGCCACGTACTGCTCGAACAGGCGCCCTCGCACGGTGAGTCGAGCGACCCCGATCCCGACCCGCGCGCACAGTTGCTGTTGATATCGGCCGCCGCGGAATCCGGATGCCGAGACCAACTCGCGCAGGCCGCGACCGCCGTGACGGCCGACGATCGGGCCGACTACGCCTACACCGTCTCGAGCGGCCGACATTCGGACTCCGGATGGCGTGCCGCCGCACTGATGACCGATCAGGACCCGGGCCCGCGCCCGATCACCCTCACACAGGTACCGCCCAGGCGAGCGGATATCGTCTTCGCCTTTCCGGGCGCGGGTGCACAGTATTCGGGGATGGGTGCCGGGCTCTACCGCGACGAGCCGGTGTTCACCGCCTGTATCGACGAATGCGCCGAAGCGCTGAAGCCCCTGCTGGACTACGACATCCGCGAGATCGTCACCGGCCGCGCCCCGCGCGATGACGTCGACGACGTGCGCTACGGCCAGCCTGCGTTGTTCGCGGTGTCGCTCGCCACCGCGAGGACTCTGCGCGGCTACGGCATCGAGCCCGACGGTGTCATCGGCCACAGCCTCGGTGAGTACGCGGCGGCGGTGGTCGCGGGAGCACTGAGCCTGCCCGACGCCGCGCGCCTGGTGGCAGTCCGATCGTCGGCGCTGGCAGATGCCGCGCCTGGCGCGATGCTGGCGGTCCCACTCGCCGAGGAAGACGTGCGTGCGGCGCTGGCGCGCTACCCGGCGATAGCGTTGGCAGCGGTCAACGGCCCGGATGCCTGTGTGGTCTCCGGACCGGCCACGGCTGTCGAGGAGTTCGCGGCCGCCCTCGGTCGAGCCGGAATCAGCACGAGCAGGCTGCACGTCGCCGCGGCCCTGCACTCGCCTGCCGTCGCGGCGGCGGTCCCGCCGCTGCGCGCCGCGGCGGCGAGTGTGGCATTCGCACCGTCCGGCCTGCCGCTCTACAGCACTCTCACCGGCCGCAGGGCCCGATCCCTGGACGCCGAGCACTGGGCGCGACACCTGCGTGAACCGGTACTTTTCGCCTCCGCCCTGCAGACCGCGACGGCGGCGGCCCCGACCACCCTCGTCCAGGTAGGACCGGGCAGTACCCTCGCCACCTTCGCGCGCCGCAACGCACCCGACGGCCTCACCGCCGCGCTGAGCACCCTGCCCGACGCCGAGGAACGGACGGAGGGCGGCACCGCCGACCGTGCCGCACTTCTCACCGCGGTCGGCCACCTCTGGTGCGGCGGCGCGGATATCGACGTGGCGGCCCTGCACCGCCGTCGCCGGCGCGTCCGGCTGCCCGCCCACCCCTTCCAGCGCCGCCGGATCTGGATCGATCCGCCTGCCGTCAGCGAAATGTCACCGGCCGAACCGGACCGCGTCGTATCCGATCCTGCTCCGGAGACGAACGGGGTCGCGGCTGTCCTCGGACCAGAGGAGCGAACCGAGCTCGTATCGGTGGTGAGCGCACCGAACGAGTCCCCGGCGGCGGTCCTCGAGCCGGTCGTGTCATTCACCGCACCCGCGCTGTCCAACGGCGCTCCCGTTGCTGCGCCGAACGCAATGACGAAACGTCCCGAACTTTCGCGGATCACCATTCCGGAAGAGGAAACGATCGCCGTGCTCTGGGCGGAGACGCTGGGCGAGAAGGTCGACGACGCCGAGGCCGACTTCTTCGCACTCGGCGGAACCTCCATGCTGGCGACGCGCATGCTGGACATCCTCAACGAGCGCGAGAGCACCGATATCCGTATGCGAGAGCTGCTCTCGCACTCGACCGTGGCCGCCTTTGCCACGCTGCTGCGAGATCGCCGCCCGGCGCCGCCCTCCGCCAGCGTCGATTCGCCCGTCTCTCCCGCCACCGATATCGAACCTGTGCGTCGGGACGAGATACCGGTCGTCGAGGTGGATCCTGTTATTTTCCCGCTGACCCGGCTACAGCACGCGTATTGGGTGGGCCGATCGGGCGCATTCGGGCTGAGCGACGTGTCCTGTCACATCTATCTCGAATACGACTGCGACAAACTGGATCTGGAGCGCTACGAGCAGGCGTGGAACCTGGCGATCCGGCGGCACGAGATGCTGCGTGCCGTCATCACCGAGGACGGACGCAACCAGATCCTCCCCGAGGTGCCGGAGTTCCGGATTCGTCGCCACGACCTCACCGCCTCCGCAGGCCAGGCGCGCGAGGACACCCTCACCGAGCTGCGGCGGCGGCTGTCTCATCGGGTGCACCGCCCCGACCGCTGGCCGCTGTTCGATGTGCGTGCCGCGGTACTCGACGACACCACCACCCGTCTGTTCATCGGAATCGACGCCCTCATCTGTGACGCCGGGAGTTTCCTGGTCCTCGACCGCGACCTGCGTCTGCTCTACACCGACACAACGGCCGTATTGCCGCCGCTGCCGACCCGGTTCGCCGACTATGTGGCATACACCGAGTCCCGCTCGGACTCCGCGGCTCGGCGGCGGGCGATCGACTATTGGCACAGCCGGATGGAGGACCTGGCCGGTCCGCCCAACCTGCCTACACGCACCCGTACCCAGGCCCAGCCGTGGTTCGGCCGCCGCGATGCCCGGCTCGCACCCGAGGAATGGCAGCAGCTGCGGCGGCTGGCCGCCGATCACGGTGTCACACCCTCGGCGGTCCTGCTCACCGCGTACTCGGACGTGCTCGCCGCCTGGTCCGGCGACGATCGGTTCACGCTGTCGCTGACCCTGGTCGACCGGCCGGTGGCACTGCCCGGCATCGACTCCGCGGTCGGCGATTTCACCACGCTGCTCGCCCATGAGGTTGACCGCACCGGCGGAGGTACCTTCGCTGACCGGGCGGCGCAGACTCAACGGCGACTCTTCGACGATATCGACCACCGCGAGTACTCCGCGCTGGATCTGCTCGCCGAACTGTCCACCCGTAGCGGGCAGCGCAGGCTGCTGCCGGTGGTGTTCACCAGTGCGCTCGATGTCGCCCAACTGGTCGGCGGTGCCCCGGACCTGGAATGGGCGGGCCCGATCGTGCACGGGGTGAGCCAGACCCCGCAGGTGTGGCTGGACCACCAGGCATTCGTTCACGCCGGTGGTCTGCAACTGCAGTGGGATGTCCTCGAGACCGTCCTCGATTCCGCAGCCGCGGATACGGCGTTCGCCTCCTATGTGGAGTGGCTACGCCGCCTCGCCGCTACCCCGGAGGCGTGGACCGCCTTGGACGCCGCGATGAGCCGGGCGGATGGGGACGAGGACGTGACCGAGGCCGTGGCTGCCATTTGGACCCAGGTGCTCAACCTCGACGCCGGTGTCGTCCGAACCGACTCCACATTCGTGGGCCTGGGTGGCGACTCGGTGTTGGCGGTGCGCATGGCCACCATGGTGCGCCAGCGACTCGGCGTCGCTGTGCCCGTGGCGGAACTGGTAGGGGACCTATCGTTCGCCGACCTCATCACGCTCATCGATGAACGCCGCACCGGTGCCGCGGTAACCGCTGTCGAACTGGCGCGCCAAGCCGACCCCACCGCACCGTTCCCGCTCACCCCGCTGCAACAGGCGTATTGGGTGGGACAGCAGCACGGGTACGCGCTCAGCTACGACTCAGCGCACAACTATGTCGACTTCCGGCTCACGGGCATCGACCCCACGGTCCTCGACACCGTGCTGCGGCGGCAGGTGGAACGCCAGCCCATGCTGCGGGCGATCTTTTTGCCGGACGGCACCCAGCAGGTGCTGCGCGCCGACGACCCCCGATTGGCCGTCCTCCCCATCACCCATCTCGACCTGCGGAGGGCCGACGCCGGTGAGATCGATCGGCGGCTGGCCGCCATTCGCGCCGAACTACAGCGCACCGGCCCCCGAATGGATCCGTGGCCGTTCACCATCACCGCCGCCCGGCTGCCGGGCGACGAAGTGAGCCTGCATATCGTGTGCAGCCTGCTCGTGGCCGACGGATGGTCCGTCCAGCTGATGTTCACCGAGCTGTTCACCTACCTCGACGACCCGAATACCGTGCTGCCGGCGCTCACCGCCCACTTCGGCGACTACGTGGAGACCATCTCCCGCCAGCGTGACGAAGCCGAATGGCAGGCACAGCGCGCCTGGTGGTGGGAACGGATCGACGATCTGCCGCCCGCCCCGGCGCTGCCCTTGGCGATACCGTTCGACCAAGTGCGCCCCGATACTCTGGAGCGCCGGGAATTCCGGGTGACCGGTGCGAGCATGGCGGTCCTACGCGATCGCTGCGCCGAGTACAACATCACCCCGACCGCCGCGTTCGCCACCTGCTGGGCATTGGCGCTGGCCCGCCTGGCCGGGCACCGCCGGTTCCTGCTGAATGTGCTGTATCTCAACCGGTTGCACCTTCCCCGCGATCTCGATCACGCCATCGGCCCCTACGCGGGCACGGTGCTGCTCGATATCGCCCTGCCCGCCCGGCCGACATTCCTGACCGCCGCACGGCATGTGCAGGAGGCCACCGCCACCATGCTCGACCACGGACAGGTCACCGGCGTGGAGGTGGTGCGGGAACTGGCCCGGCGCCGGCGCGACACCACCCCCCAGGCCCCGGTGGTCTTCCACAGCACCCTCGGGCTGCATCCGCCGGGCGGCACCCCCGACACGGTGGGGGTACGCGACTTCTACCAGCGCGTGCGCACCCCGCAAGTGGCCCTGGACATGCAGGTGTTCCAGTGGGACTGGGACGACTCGGTGGCCGTGAACCTGGACGCCGTCGCGGAACTGTTCCCACCGGGCGTGCTCGACACCCTGTTCGCGGAGGTGTGCGATAACGTCACCGCGCTGGTGGACCGGCCCGAGACCTGGACGGCGACGGTCGAGTTGCCCGATACCGAGAAGCCCGCGCCCACGGCCGGTGCGCCGAGCCCCGCCGCGGTGAGCGGCCCACCCGCCACCGCCACCGAGCACGCCATCGCCGAACTGTGGAAGCGGATGGTGGATGCCCCGCTCGATATCGACCGGGGTACCGACTTCTTCACCGCCGGGGGAGATTCCGTACTCGCCATCAGGATGCTCAACCGCCTGCGCGGTGACCTCGGCCTGGTGGTGACGCCACGGGAGTTCCTCGCCGACCCAACCCTGGCCGCGGTCGCCACCGCCGCGCGGCACGAGGCACCGGAACAGTCGCTTCCACGCGACTGCCTGGTCCCGCTGCGCGACGGCACCGGCCGACCACTGTTCCTGATCCACCCGACCGGTGGCGACGTACTCTGTTACGTCGATCTGGCCCGGACGCTCGATACCCGCGCACCGATCATCGGCATCCAGGACCCGGAACTGGTCGGCGCGCCCGGTCCGGAGACGATCGCCGATCTGGCACGGGTGTACGAGGGGGTGGTGCGCGCTCACCAGCCCGCCGGTCCCTACCGGATCGGCGGCTGGTCGATGGGCGGGATCATCGCGCACGAAGTGGCCCGGCGGCTGCGCGCCGCCGGTGAGACCGTGGAGGCGCTGGTCCTGCTCGACTCGAATATCGCCGACCGCATTCACCATGTCGACGGGCAAGGGTTCTGGACGCGCTACCTCGGATCGCTGGCGGCGTTCCTCGAACTGGAAATCGACACCGACATATTCGGACCCGACTTCGACCGGGCACCCGATGACCTGCAGCGCGCCGAGGTCCGGCGCCGACTCGCGGACGCGGGCCTCGTCGAACGCGGCGCTCCCGCTGATCAACGGCTCAAGGAGGACGTCTTCCGGCGTCATCTGCGCGCGCTCGGCGCACATCGAACCGGTGATCTCGACGGTGGGGTGCGGGAGATGCTGTTGGTGCGGGCCGAGCTGCCTGCGCCGCACAATTCCGGGGTCGGTATGGGAGTCGATGACTGCGGCGATCTCTCGGACCTCGGATGGGCCGCGCACACCGACGTCGTGATCGATTCCCGGCCCGTCGCCGCGCATCACTATGCCCTGCTGCGACCGCCTGCGGTCGGCACAGTCGCTCATCTTGTGTCGGAACTGCTTGCCGGTCTCGAGGATTCGGAGAGGCTGTGAGCGACGACTACGCCGCCGCAGCGGAGTTCTACGACCTCATGGCCACGCCGTATGTGGCCGGTGTGGAACCGGTGCTGACGAAGCTGCTCGCCGGGGTGGACACCATCGCCGGACCGGTCGCCGATATCGGGGCGGGCACCGGACTGTCGACCATGCTGGTCGCCGACGCCCTGCCCGACGCGCGGATCGTGGCGGTGGAACCGGCCGCCGCCATGCGCGCGGTACTGCTGTCGAGACTGGCGGCCCGCAAGGACCTGCGCGAGCGAATCACCGTACTGCCCAACGGGTTTCTCGATACCCGACTGCCCGCGCCGTGTGCCGCGGTGGTCGCTCTCGGGGTGATCGGGCACTTCGACGCCGCCACCCGCCCGCGGGTGTGGGCGGCCATCGCGGACGCACTGGTCCCGGGCGGCGACGCCGTGGTGGAAGTGCAGCGTCCCGGTCGCGTCGAACCCTCAGCGGAACGGCGCTACACCAGCGCCCGCGCCGGTGACCTGCGTTACGAGGGCTGGAGCCGCGCCGACCCCGTTGACGCGGACTCCCTGATATGGCGGATGACCTACCGCACCTACCAGGGCGACCGGCTGGTGCAGGAGGTACGCACCGAACACCATGTCTGGCCGGCCGACGCCGACCGGCTCACGGCCGAGGCCCGCGCAACCGGGCTCCGGCCGGCCGACGCCGACCCGGCGACCGGGCTGCTGCGCTTCACCCGCTGACGGTGCGCCGCACCCCCAAGTGCGGCGACGCCTTGTACGAACCATGTCCGGTCCACCCGACCCGCTATGAAGGACAACGCAATGACCGACGACGCCACCACCGCGGTACTCGCCGCGGTCGGTGAACTGCTGCCGACGCTGAGCAAACGTGCCCCGGACACCGAACTGGCTCGGCGGATCCCGGTGGAGTCTCTCACCGAACTCACCGCCACGGGGTTCTTCGGCCTGCTGCGCCCGCGGCGCTACGGTGGATACGAGGCGCACCCCGTCGTCTTCTACACGGCGGTGGCCGAACTGGCCTCGGCGTGCGGCTCCACCGGATGGGTCGCCTCCGTGCTCGGCGTATCACCCTGGAATGTCGCACTGTTCGACAGCCACGCCCAGGACGAAGTGTGGGGTACCGACACCGACACCTTCATCTGCTCCTCGTACGCCATGACCGGCACCGCCGTTCCCGTCGATGGTGGCTATCGGCTCAGCGGCGCCTGGGGATTCGCCTCCGGCTGCGACCACGCCCGCTGGGCACTACTGGGCGCGAAGGTCGTCGTCGACGGCGAACCGGTCGATTCGTGCACCTTCCTGGTGCCCGCCGACGACTACACCGTCACCGACGTGTGGCAGGCGATCGGCCTGCGCGGCACCGGAAGCAACGATATTCATGTCGAGGATGTGTTCGTGCCCGCGCACCGGGTGCTCGGCGCCGACGCGGTGACCGCCTGCCGCACACCAGGGCAGCAGGTCAACGATGGCGCGCTGTACCGAATTCCGTTCGGCTGCCTGCACACCAGCGCCATTACCGCGGCCATCGTCGGCATGGCGCGCGGCGGCTACCGCGCACACCTCGAACAGCAACGCGACCGCGTGCGCGCCGCCCTTCCCGGCGACGCCCGCAAAGACACCGGCTACACCGGCGACGTGTTCCGCCACGATCCGGCCACATTGGAGCGGATCGCCGTGGCCGCCACCGAGATCGATGCCGCGTGGCGGCAGCTCACACACAATATCGACGAACTGTACGTGCTGGCGGAGGCCGGAAAACCCATCGGACCGCGCGACCGGTTGCGGCTGCGTCGCGACCAGGTCCGCGGCACCGAGCGCGCCGTGGCCGCCATGGACCGGCTGTTCGAGAACTCCGGCGGTCGTGCCTTGCGGCCGGACAGTGCAGTTCAGCGTTTCTGGCGTGATGTGCACGGCGGACGAGCGCACGCGGCCAACGACCCGGAACGCGTGTACCGGATGTTCGCCGCGGCCGAACTCGTCGCGGTATCGGAGGCGCGCAACCCGTGACCGATCAGCTGGTCTCCATGCTCGACCGGCACCCGTGGGTGGACTCGGCACGACGGGACGGGCACCGCGACGTCATCGTCGTACGGCCCGCCGCCGCGGCCGTCACGGTGCGGCCCGTTCCCGGGGAACTGCTCACCGAATATCTCGAGCACTGGCGACACGTGTACGAGTACGTGTACTCGTCGGACGAATTGCGCCACGGCGATGATCTCGACCTGTCCGGTTGGCGTGCCTCCGATACCGGTGCGGCGTTCCCCCGCGAGCACATGCTGGAGTGGATCGACCACGCTGTCGGCCTCGTGCGGCGCGGCCGTCCCGAAACCGTTCTCGAAGTCGGTTGCGGCAGTGGTCTTCTCGTCCATCGCCTGCGCTCGTCGACACGTGGCTACCTCGGGCTCGATCCGGCCGAACCCGTAGTGGAAAGGTTGCGCGCACGCCGGCTTCCGAGAGTGGCGGTACTGCGGGCCGCCGCACACGAACTCGCCGGCGACCAGGTAACGACGGCGCTGCACGCCCTCGAGCCGACCGGGCGACCGGACTGCGTGGTGCTCAACAGCGTGACGCAGTGCTTCCCGGACGAGCGCTATCTCACCGCCGTACTCGATGACGCACTCGACATGGTCGCCCCCGGCGGCACCGTCGTCGTCGGAGACATCCGCAACCTCGCCAACGCGCAGAATTTCGCTTTCTGGTTGGAACAGGCACGCATGCCGGGGCTGGACACCGACGATCTGGCGAGACGGGCGGCCGCTCGGCTGGAGACCGACGAAGAGCTCCTGTGTGATCCCCGGGTTTTCGCCCATATCGCGCGGCGGCATCCCCGCTCGGTGCGGGTCGCCTGCTACGCCAAGCCGATGCGGGCAGACACCGAGCTGACCCGCTACCGCTACGACGTGGTGCTGACCGTCGACGCGCCCGCACCCGGCCCGAGCAGCATCGTCGCGTGGCGTGATCTGCCCGCTCGCGGCACCACCGACCGGATTGCCGCGCTCGCCGAGACGGTACGCCGGGACGCGACCGTGGTCGCCGGCATCCCGAACGCGCTGTTCGATCGGGACACCACGGATGCCGTCACGCCCGCTGTGCTCGCGGCCGCACTGCCGCCGGAGTGCGCGGTCCTGCTCGACTCGGCAGATGGCCGGTTCCTCGCGGTCGGCCGCCCCGAACATCAGACGGGCCTGGAGGCCGTACGCGCCGACCCACCGCATGCCACCTGCAACGACCCGTTCACCCGCTACCTGCGCCGCCGGATGCCGGAGGTTCTGACCGACTACCTCGAACTGCTGTCCGCCACGGCACCCCCTCCCATCGTCGTCTCCGAGGAGTTCGCCGCCGTATGACCACCACACGACCGACCACCGACTACCTCGCCGACCTGCGAACGGCTTGCCGGGGCGCCGTCCTGGCACCGGGCGACCCGGGCTACGACCGGGCACGGCGGCGCTGGAATACGGCTGTCGACCAGCGTCCGGCGGCCGTCGTGCAGTGCGCCCGGATCCCCGATGTGCGGGCCGCCGTCACGACGGCGCGGCGGCACCGGCTGGCCGTGTCGGTGCGCGGCGGCGGACACGAAGTCGCGCGGCACGCGGCGGCCGACGGCTCTCTGCTTCTCGATCTGTCGGGACTGCGGACGATCACCATCGACCCGGTCGCCCGCCGCGCCACCGTCGGAGCGGGCGTCACCTGGGCCGAATTCGACCTTGCCTGTCACCGGCACGGTCTGGCCGTGACCGGAGCGGACGTGTCGACCGTCGGCGTGATCGGGTCCACACTGTGCGGCGGCAGCGGCTGGTTGCAGCGGATGGCTGGTTTCACCTGCGACAGTGTGCGTTCCGCGCAGGTTGTGCTGGCCGACGGCCGGCTGATACACGCCACCTCTGACCATCACCCCTACCTGCTGTGGGCACTGCGCGGCGGCGGCGGCAATTTCGGCATCGTCGTGGCCCTGGAGTTCGAGTTGCATCCCATCGGCTCTTTGCACGCGGGCACACTGCTGTTCCGGCTCGAGGAGGGGCGCAGAGTCTTCCGCGAGTTCCGTGAGCTCTGTGCCGAGTCCCCGGACGAGTTGGCCTTGCGTGCCACCCTGCTGCACTGGCCCCCCACCGCCCCCGAGGGGCCGCCGATGGCGGCGATCACCGTCGCCTACTTCGGGCCCGACGACCGGGCCCGAACGGAACTGGCGAGGCTGAAGCGCCTGGGCGAACCGGAGCTCGACCTCATCCGGCCGTTGGAATACCCGCAGCTGCAACGCAATACCGAGCAGGCATTTCACGAAGGCCACGGCACCGCCACCGGCACCGAATGGCTGCGCGCGTTCGACGACGACGCCATCGACGCACTCATCGACCTCGCCGGGCGGATGCCCACCCCGTATTCGCTCATCTCGGTCCATCAACTCGGCGGCGCGCTGCGGCGCGTGCCGGTGGATGCGACCGCGTTCGGCTACCACGACGCCGCCTACCATGCCGTCATGTTCTCCGGCGGGCCCGCCGGAACCGACCTGGATCCTGCACGCCGGTGGATCGCCGAGGTCGTGGCCGCGCTCCAGGGTTGTTCCGCGGGCGGTCCCTATGTCGGCATCCTCGATGACACCGCGTCCGCGGATCGGGTGCGCCGCGCCTACCATCCCGATTCCTACCCGCGGCTGCAACGGCTCAAAGCCACCTATGATCCCGACAATCTGTTCCGCTGCAATCACAACATCCCGCCGCTGGACGGTGCGCGATGACCGCCGACGAGGCGCTCGATATCGCCGCACGCGCCTCGGCCGCCGTCGCGGATTTCGGCGCGCGGCAGTGTCTGTCCGCGCGTGACGACCTCGATCTGTTCGGGTTGCGGGCCATGGCCGCTGCGCTGCGACCGGCTTTGTCCGGTGGCGCGGCGCGTACCGAGGACGATCTCGCCTCCGCGCTCGCGGTAGCGCCGCGGCATCGCTGGCTGCTGCGGCGCTGGCTCGGCCTGCTCACCGCGCACGGATCGCTGAAATGCGATGACCAGTACGGATTCTCGTGGCTAGGGGAGTGTGCCGTACCGGTCCGCGCCGATCTCGACCAGGTCTGCGCCGATCTCGGGTTCTCCGCACAGCTCGCGCGGTTCTTCACGGCGGCCAACCGGCAAGCCCTCGAGTTGCTACAGGACAAGGTGCTGGCTCAGGAACTGCTGTTCCCGGACGGGGACCTGCTCACCGCCGAGGCCGCATACCGAGACAATCCCGTGAACCGGTACCTGAACGCCGCCGCCGGTGGGATCGTCACCCGCGCGGTGGACGCGCTGGCCATCGACCGCCACCCGGTGCGCGTCCTGGAACTGGGCGCGGGCGTCGGCGGCACCACCGCCGACCTGCTGCCGATGCTCGACGGTATGCCCGTCGAATATCACTTCACCGATGTGTCGTCGTTCTTCCTCGACGCTGCCCGAACCCGCTTCTCGCATTACCCCTGGCTGCGATTCGACCTGATCGACCTCAATGCCGAGCTGCCGCCGCCACAGTCGGTGGACATCATCCTGGCCGCGAATGTGCTGCACAACGCCCACCACTGCGGCGTGGCGCTGCGACAGCTGCGCGATCTGCTGCGCCCGGGCGGCCAGCTCGTCGTCATCGAGTCGTGTCGCGAACACTTCCAGTTGCTGACCTCCATGCACTTCTTGATGTCCCCCCGCCCCGGCGGCGTCCGGCCCGGCAACGACGATGTACGTGCGGGGACCGACCGCATCTTCTTGACAGAGTCCCAATGGCGAGCCGAACTCATCGCGGCCGATCTGTCACCCTGGCTGGTGCTTCCCGGTCCCGAGCAACCCTTGGCCGCGCACGGGCAACGCATCTTCGCCGCCCGGACATCCCGGTGACCCGAGGAGCCTCGCCATGCACCCAACTGTTGGCCGTCGATACAACGCCACCGACCATTACGAGGTGGGCCGGGAAAAGATCCGCGACTTCGCCCGCGCCGTACAGGATTTCCATCCCACCCACTGGGACGACGGCGCGGCCCGCGAGCTCGGCCACTCCGGTTTGCTCGCCCCGGTCACCTTCGCCTCCGCGGTCGGCTCTCTCACGCAACGGGCGCTCATGCGCGCCGCACTCAACGGCTACGATCCGGCGCACCTGCTCCATGTAGAACAGGACATCCACTGCCATCGCCCGGTAATCGCCGGCGCCAGACTGACACACGAGATCACTGTGGACTCCCGCCGCCCCACGCCGGGCGGCGACCTGATCGCTGTCACCATGGCCATTCGCGATCAGACCGGTGCCACGGTGCAGACCGTGCATACTACTCTCGCCGGCCGCAACCACGACACCTCGCCGACTGTGGAAGCGCTCGCCATGCTGGACCTGCTCGAACGGCTCCCAGCGCCATCACCTGCTGCGCTTCCACAGGCGATCGCCGACCCACCCGCGACCCAGCCCGACCGGCACACCGCCGTACCGAAGCTGACGGCGGGACAGCGCTTCCCGCCCCGCACGGTCAGACTCTCCCGGGGCGAACTCGTTCACTACGCCGGCGTCTCCGGCGACATCAACCCCATCCACTGGCACGACGCCGCCGCCCGGCACGCCGGCCTGGACGCCGTCGCCGCCCACGGAATGCTGACGATGGGACTCGGCGCGGCCTGCTTGACCCAATGGATCGGCACCCCGACCAGCGTCATCAACTACTACGTACAGTTCGCCAGCCCGGTTCTCATCACCGCCCATCGCCCCGTCGAGATCACATTCGACGGCGCGGTCCGATCCGTTGATCCGGCCGCCCGACGGGCCGCGATATCGCTCACCGCCCACAGCGCCGACACCTCCATCTTCGGCGTCGCCTCGGCGACCGTACACGCTGATACGCGCTGATCAACTGGATCTGACGGCCACGCGGTACCCGGCGCCCGCACCGACCCTACCGAGAACTCTTCGCTATCGCTGACCCCCTGTTCGAGTCGCGTGTAGTAGCCGACACTGACCCCAGCGAGGGGTGCCTGCTCTGCACTCCTACTGGCAGCACGTTGGCGGCAGCGAGTTCGTGGCCGATCGACGGCTTGCAGCCGCAAACCCCTTGCCCTGCACCTGAACGCGACAACAAACGACTCAACTCACGGACAGTGTCGCTCATAGCGCAGTGAACGGCCCTGTCCGAGCTGCTACCGTCCGGCTCACATGTTGAGAGGCGGCTGGATTCGATCCCGGTAGGCCGTCGGTGAACAAACCACGGCAGGTACTGCTACATGCGGCGGAAGTATTCACTTGCGAAGTCGGTCAGCCGCTGTGCCGCGGCGGAGAAATAGGTGTCCGCGCGCCACACGAGGGTCAGGACGCGGTAGCAGTCCGGTACGTCCAGGCGCATCCAGGAGCCCGGAAGATAAGCGCTGGTGCTCAGTGAATACGCAGGCACCAGCCCAACGCCGAGGCCCGCGCTGATCAAGTAGCCGGTAGCTCCGGGCTCATCGCTCTCGCAGACGTACACCGGGCGCAGTCCGGCCGCCGCGAACATCTGATCGGTCAGCTCGCGTGGCCAGTAGCCGGGGCGGGTGGTGACGAACGGTTCGCCCGCGAGTTCTTCGGGTCGCACGCATTCCCGTCCGGCGAGCCGATGTCCCGGCGGTACCCCGAGCAGTGCTTCCTCCCGCAACAGTTCTCGCGTCCGCAAGTTCGGTCCCGACAGCGGCTGGGAAGCGATACAGAGGTCGACCTCGCCTGTGTGCAGTTGTCTCGCCATGGTCGCGGCATCGGACTGGTGGAGTCGGATATCGACGCCCGGGCGTTCGGCGCGGAACTCGGTGACCATCCCGGTCACCGTGAGCAGGGTTTCCGCGGCGATTGCGATGCTGCCGTGGTCGAAGCCGGTGGCATCGCCGAGTTCGCGGCGGGCGTCGTCGAGTTCGCGCAGCGCCCGGTCGACGCGGCGGAGAAACGCGGCGCCGAATCGGTTGAGTCGCAGCCCGCGCCCCACCCGATCGAACAGCGGCACACCGAGTTCGTCCTCCAGGCGGGCAATCGCGCGGCTGAGCGAGGGCTGCGCGATGCGAAGCTCGGCGGCCACCTGACTGAGGTGCTCGCGGCGGGCCACCGCCTGGAAGTAGCGGAGCTGCAACAGATCCATTTCATAGCCTGAGCGTTATGAATACTTGCGAATTCTGGTCTTGGACAGCATAGAACGCAATCGGTGAAGCTGTGGACATGCCCGACCCGCCCGGAACGGGCAGCGCAGTCGAGACGTGGGCGGATGGTCCGCCCACTCGGATTCGAGGAGTTTCATGCACAACAACATTCGCACCAAGGCCGCGTTCATGACGTTCGTCGCCGCGCCGCTCATCGCCGTCGCGGTCGGCGGCTGCGGCGCGAACACAAGCGAGACCGAAGCCCGGGCGGATGATCAGGTCGAGGTCCTCGAACTCGGGGTCGAGAACGATCAGTACGCCAGTCTCGATCTCGGCCAGCCGGGGGTGAGCGTGGGCGACATGGACGTATACTCCGGCAACGCGATACAGGACGGACGCACAGTCGGACGCGGGGGCGGCTCGTGCCAGACCCTTCATGTCGATGGCGAGAACATCACCATGCAGTGCTCGATCACCATGGAACTCGCGCAAGGCTCGGTAACCATGCGGTCCCTCTGGGTGAGAGGCGCGAGTCCGCTCGACATGGCCATCACGGGCGGGACGGGCGTGTACCGCGAAGCGCGAGGCACGGTCCGCTTCTGGGACATCGGCACCCCGAACGAACGAGCACGTGCCGAGATCATCCGTTGATTCGTGGACGGTTGCGCGACGTCGCGGCCCTCCCACCGCTTCGCCGCAACGCCCAGAGCGGCCTCATCCGCAGCTGGACCCGCGAACCAGCCCCTAAAGATCACAGTGAATACCGTTGCCTCCGGCCTAATTGCGGTCGAACGCCACGGAGACCCGCCGCCTGTTGACAGCGCTCGTACTCACCCCGGCCCAAGCTGCCACCCATATCTGGTCGTGGTCGCGCGGGCGGCGACGCCGCCAGCATCAAGCCCGCCTCGGCCACTACGAACGTCGAGGACACCCGCTCACATGATCTCCCCGTTCGTCATGCTGTTATGGGCAACGGGGCAGGGGCGACGGGGCGGGCAGCATTCGACCGAAATGAGGAGTGCTCAATGGAAATGTCACCCCGGGAATTCGGAACCCTCGCTACGCGCTCCCGACGCTCGTGACCCCCGAATACGCCGACCTCGCCACATGCTTGTTCCTGACTTTAGCGGCCGGCGGATGAGAGATCAGATCCTGTTCAGCACGAACATCTGCGCCAACTGCGGGTAGCTGTTGTTGATGGCATATCGCTCCAGGTTCGACAACACCGCCTGTGCGTCGAAATCTTCGAACCCGACCAACTCGGCGGGTACGCCGTGGCAGAGTGTCAGACCGGATTGCTCGACAAGCCACCGCACCGACACGTTCGTTCCCCATTCATTGCGGCACCTGAGAGTGAACGGCTCGAGGTTCAGAAACAGATCCACAGACACCACGAATGCCCCACCAGGCCGCAGAATACGACGTACTTCGGTGAGAACCGCAACGATTTCATCGAGGGTCAGATGTTCTATGGTCGACAGGCAGTAGACCAGGTCAACCGAGTCCGCCGCGATGCGGGCGTCCCGGAGTGTTCCAACGTGCAGGCCCACTTGGGTGCCGAACCACTGGTTCATTTGCCGATGTGCCGCAACGGGATCCGCTATCGGAGTTTCCGGCGCACCGAACGGCAGAAACGGGTCGACATTGAGAACGGAAGCGCCGCACCGTGCGAGGACGAATTGGAAACCGGATAACGCGCCGCCGACCTCCACTACGTTCAGCCCTGGTTGCACCAGCCGGGCGTGAAATGCCCACGGATACTCCACGGATCGGGTCGTACTGTTGCGCTGTGCTGCGAAACAGCCTGCGGACAGAGCGTCAGCGCGCGATACAACGCGGTCGAATCGCAGCCGTTCGCTGCCGAAACCGAAGGGCGCGCCCCACTGGAGATTCCATTTGCGGTAGCTGTCCGGCAGCGCACGTCGGGCCAGCATTACGACCTGCTCGTGCTCGTACGAGACGCGCCCGCACGGTCGATCATCACCCGATAACAACGCTCCAACTCCTGTGCGGCCGCGCCCCAAGTCGGGAGCGGCCCACCGCTACCACGCCGCTGCCGCGGCACCGACACCAGGGCTTTGGCCGCGTCGGCGAAATCCGCCGGATCATCGGCTATATTCAGAACTTCTCGCTGTGCCGAGGCGAGACCCTCAGCGCCCACACTCGTGGTGATGATTGTCGCGCCTGCTCGAAGCGCCTCGAGCACTTTGACTTTCACGCCACCGCCTACCCGGATCGGGCAGACCACGACATGAGCCGAGCGGTAGAGCGCGTCGAGACTCGGCACGAGCCCGACTACTCGCACACCGGCGGCACGAGCGCGATCAGCCAATGTCCGCGAGCTCATATTCCCGACGAACGCGACGTCGAAATCCGTTGTTCCCGAATGCAACCGCGGCAGAATCTCGTCGAGAAACCATTCCGCTCCGTCACGGCTGGGCCAGTAGTCGAAATTGGCGACGTAGGCGATCAGAGGCGGTCCGGTCGTGCTCACCGGCACGCCTTCAGTGCCCACCCCTCGCGGTAGCGTCGGCTCGTGATCGGCGCCATTGCCCACCACGTGGACTTCGAGGTTTGCCTCGTCGGTCAGCATTCGCAATCGATCCTCCGGACTGACAGCGACAACGGATTCGGCGCGCCGCCACGCCTCCCGCTCGAAAGACCTGGTTCGAAGCACCTGCTCCAGCAACAGCTGTCGACACATGCGGTCGATCGTCAACTCTGCTCGCTGTCGTAAGAGCGCATGCTCGACATTCTGAGTCCCGAGCAGGATCGGTCCGGGCCAACCGCCGGGCAGATGCTGCATGAGGTAGTAGCCTTCGACGTGGACGACGTCGGGCCGGTGCCGACGCAGACCACGTGCTATCTCCGCTGGTGCGAATGCCGACGCGTGACGCGCAACGTGCCATGGTCGTGCATCGCCGTCGATCGGCGGAACTTCGGGGGCTTGAATATCAGTCGGCACCAATCTTATTCCGTGACATCGAGAGCGTAGGCGCCTCACCAACTGGCGATCCTCATCAAATGTCTTTGTCACACAGATCATTTCGACGTGATGCTGGTCAGCTATACGCTCCATCAACTCCAGTTCGCGGCGTCGTCCGCCGCTGGTCGCCACATGGGGCAGGTGGCTGGTGACGACAGTTATCCGAAGGACTTCCTTCATCGCGCCGTCAGCCATTCCGCCACGCTCGCAGCCCTGCGGTGTCCGATTTCGCCCAGAATCATCTGCGCCTCCTCCCCGAAGCGGCGTCCCTGTTCGCCGGTTGCGGCCCGTGCGAGTCCAAACAGGGCGAGCCCCAGCAGATCGCGGCGTTCACGCTGCTCCGCGATGCGCCTGGCCTGCTCGAATGCGGTTTGAGCGTCCGTGACATCGCCCGTCGACAGAAAGACCTCGCCGAACTCGAGTTCCATCAGCGCCGTGTGAATCCCGCCCGGTTCCCGTGCTGCCCGCTCCCGTCCCTCCTGCAGAGAAGCCAATGCCTCCGGGAACCGTCCGGCCAGCCGGTACATGCGAGCGCGGTATTCCAAGGCGTCGAGCAGGGGCTCCGACATCGCGCCCTTCCGTGCGATGTTCTCCGCTTGTTCCAGGTGCTCGGCAGCCTCCGGCCTTTCCGCATCGATCTCGATGTCGGCCAAAGCGCCGAGGCATCGACTCATCTTCTCCTCGTGACCGAAACGGTGCGCGAGTTCGAGTCCATACCGGAACTGCTGCTCGGCCTCATCGGTCTGTCCGGCGTCGCGCAGCGCATGGCCGAGATTCGCCGCAATCGACATTCGCTCCCGGTGGCCTGTGCGCTCGGCGAGCACGATCGCCTCACGGCAGAACTCGATCGATTCACCGTATCGGCACCGCCGACGCGCCACTACCGCGAGTCCCTGTAAACCGTCGATCATCCGGTCGGCACGACCTTCGGCCCGAGCGAGTGCCAGGCATTCGCGAAAGCTTTCCTCGGCCGCCCCCACATCTTCGGCCGTGACCTGCATCCAGCCGCGCACCTGCAGCAAGTCCGCTGCGACCGCCGGCTCGCCCACCGAGCGCGCGACTTCAACGCCGCGGTTCAGGGTCGCCAGTGATGTCTCGAGCCGACCACTCACACCCAGCGACCAGCCAAGACCATGCAGCGCCAGTGCCTCGGACCGTACTGAATCGATTTGCCCCGCAGTGATCTTCGCCTGCTCGAAGTGATCGATCGCTTCCGGGATCCGACCCTGCATGGCGGTCACCCAGCCCAGACCGATTCGGATGTCGATCGACAGTTGACTCCGGGGCCGCGCCAGCCGCATCGCCTGCGTGAGATACCGGTTCGACTCGGCGAGATCGCCGCGTTTGTCGTGCACGCGACCGAGGTAGTACACGAGTTGCACGTCGTCGGGCCCCAGCTGGTCGAATGTGGGCAGTACTCGCTCGAGCTGCTCACCAGCGAGCGTGTACAGCCCGCGTGCGTCCAAGAAGTTGAACAGCGCCAGGACGCCGCGCTTGACCAGATCATTCTCCCGCTGCTCACTGGCCGTGCGGAACGCCTCGAGAATCACGGGCAGCTCGCGTTCCAGATCCTCGAAATCTTCCCGATGGGATTCGACGTACTCGACGAAGTAGTTGATCATCCGAATATTCACCTCGGGATGTGGTGTCAGAGCCGCCCGTGCGTAATCGCTGATCGTTTGGTGCAGTGTGTATCTCCCAGGACCGACAGGCTCCAGTAGGCCCGAGTCGGTAAGCTCATCCAACTCCGCCTCCGTCGTACCGCCGACTGCGATCACCGCATCCTCACCGATGCTGACCGGCTTCGGCGGGAAGACACCGAGATCGCCCAGCAAGCACCGAGCCGGTTCGGTGAGAGCGTCGACGCTGAGTTGGATGATCGACTGCAGCGACAGTGGTGTGCCTTCGCCCAGACCGGGATGCCGGTTCAGGATGCCGATCGGCGCAGTCAGCCGCAGCAGATCGCCGTGATCCTGGCTCAGTCGGCGAACCGCGGTTCGGATTCGCCGTGGCTGTCTGGTGTGCTCGGCCACCCTCAACTGCCTACCGATCAGAGACAGCGCGAGCGGCAATCCCCCGGAAAGCCGGATCAAATCGCCTACTGCGGCGGGTTCGGTGGCGACTGCGATCGGGGCCAGCCGACGTAGCATCTCTCTTGAATCGGTATCGCTCAGCTCGCTCAGTGTGCAAAGTTCGCCGTCACCGAATCGGAGCGCAACCTCTGGAATCCGAGTCGTCAGCAGATGCGCGCAGTTCGGTCCGCCGATGCGCAGCGTGAGCGCGTCCCCGATATGCCACGCGTCATCGATCACGATGAGCATGCGCCGGAGTCCGATCGCATCTCGAATCTGGGCGGCGCGGCTGGTCAGCGCCACCTGCTCGCCGGCCTGCTGTGCCAACCCCAGTGCTGACGACCAGGCTGCCAGCGCCGCGCGCAGGTCCGGTTCGCGCCCCAATCCGTACCAGAGGACGCCATCGGAAAATCTGCCGAGCACCAGCGGATCGTGCGCCAGCGCGATGGCAATGGCGGTCTTCCCGACACCCGGCAATCCGTTCACCGCGGAAATCGGCAGATTCTCACCCGACAGCAAACGCCCACGAAGGGTCGCGAAATCGCCATCACGCCCGACAAGCGAATTCTCCGCCATTGGCGGTGCCAGATATGGAACGGTCGGTCGACCGTCGTCGAAAACGAGGGTGACTGTGTTGTTGTTCCCCTGGACGACTCCCTGAACTGTCTCCGCCACGACCTGATTGGGCCGCCCAGCCGAAGTCGCCATAGAACTCAGCTTCCAGACGGAGGCTGCTGACCGAACGTCATGGACACCTGATTGCTATTTCCCTGGACCAGTCCTTGCACATCGCCTGCGACAGTGATCTGGAATCTTCCGGCCTCGGCCTCCTCGGGGAGGAGCAGCGTCATCAATTCTTGAGCCTTACGAACGAGTTCGACATCCTTGGCGGCGTCGGCGGCTGTGAGCTCCGTTTCCAACGGCCCGCGCCAAACGTCGGGTTGTTCTTCGTGTCGAGTCAGAATCAGTTCACCACCCGGACGACGCGCGAACAACCGGGCGACCTGCGCCTTCAGCCCGGCGTACAGGCTCCGGACCGCATCCGTCGCCGACTCTTGGAGGCTGGCAGCGGCTCCTGCAGCCAGCGCTGCGGCAATGAGCGTTACGGGGTCCATCGGACACCCCTCTCCGAATCTGCACACTCGATGGCTTTTAGTCCGAAACAAGTTCCGCTGCCCCATACCCCACGGGCTACACCGAACAAGCATATCCATCGAAAGCGTTGCCCTCAGGGGTTTTCGGCCCGGCAGCCCGGTTCAGCCAGAGCGGACGGGGTGTGCGGTCGCCCCTCGGCATCAGGCTCCACTCGACAGGTCCTTGCCGATGCCGCTCATGATCAGCCGAGAAAACGGCCTTCGGCGAGAGCGCAGTGTGGATCCATGACTGAGACAATGATCATCGGCGGCGGTTCCGGGATGGGATTCGCGCTCGCCCGTGTCCTCGTGGCCGAGGGCGTGACCATCGTCGGCCGATCCATCGACCGGCTCGCCACGGCGCGCGCGGATCTGGAGCAAGCCGGGAGCGGCCGGGTCCAGACCAGACGAGCCGACATCGGTCGGGAGGAAGACGTCGCCGAACTGTTCGCCGGAGACCAACAGGTGGATCGCGTGGCTGTCACCGCTGCCGATATCGCGGGTTCGTGACCGGTGTCGGGGCCCCGAACCCGCACATTCTCATCGCGACCACCCGTGATCGCGGCTGGTCAGCCGTCGCCAGCAGACACCACACATGCGGACGCATCAAGGAGTGCGTAGCCGAGATGTCCCCCCAGCCAGCTCGGCCAGCTCTTCCCTGCGCAGCCTCGGACTCGCCGATGGGTATGGCCGCGTTCGAGGCCCGCTCCTTCCGGAGTCGATTGTTCTCGGCGGCTGCGCAGAAACCCGCCGAGATCATTCGTTCGTGTGTTGGCCACCAATCCATCATCGTGCCGGTCACCAGCGCCTGCCTGCCGGCCCGCACGAGTTGGACCACACACACGGCTTTGGGGGAGCGACCGAAAACGGGCCTTATGCGGCCGTTCCGCGCGTGGAGTGAGCGCGCGGCTTGGCGCGCGACTGCCCTTGCGCCGCACTGCCGTTGCGACGGCCGCTACCTTGGCGCGGTCCGCCACTGCCCCTGCGCGGTCCGCCATTACTACGGTACGGTCCGCTGCTGCGGCGGTCGTCTTCACGTGCCGCCCGCTCGCTGTAGGAGGGCGCAACGAATGGGGCGATCGTGCCGACGAGCTCGGCCACCACGGGCGAATCGGCGGTGACACGTTGCGGGGTCACAGTGATCTTGGCCTTGCGCATGAGGTCGGCCAGGTCGCGTCGTTCGCCGGGCAGCACCAGGGTGATCACTTCACCGGAGTTGCCGGCCCGCGCGGTACGGCCCGAACGGTGCAGGTACGCCTTGTGTTCGGCGGGCGGATCGACGTGCACGACCAGCTCGACACCGTCGACGTGCACGCCGCGCGCGGCCACATCGGTCGCCACCAGCACCAGGGCATCACCGGCGGCGAAGACCGCGAGGTTGCGGTCGCGGGCGCCCTGTGAGAGGTTGCCGTGCAGATCGACGGCCGGAATTCCGGCGAGGGTCAGCTGCTTGGCCAGTTTGCGAGCCTGATGTTTGGTGCGCATGAACAGGATTCGCCGACCCGAGCCCGAGGCGAGCCGGTGTACGACCTCGCGCTTGGCTTCGACGCTCGCGGTTTCAAAAACATGATGGGTCATGGCGGCGACCGGGGAGTTCGCCTCATCGACGGAATGCAACTTGGCATCCGGCAGGAAGCGGCTGACCAGCTTGTTGACGCCGTTATCCAGGGTGGCCGAGAACAGCAGGCGCTGACCGTCATTCGGGGTGGCCGTGAGAATGCGGGTCACGCCTGGCAGGAACCCGAGGTCGGCCATGTGGTCGGCCTCGTCGACCACGGTGACCTCGACGGCATCCAGGGAGATCAAACGCTGGTTCATCAGATCCTCGAGCCGGCCGGGGCAGGCGACGACAATGTCGACACCGGCGCGCAGCGCCCGGACCTGCCGGTTCTGCGGGACCCCACCGAAAATCGTGGTGACGGTCATGCGATAGGCCGCGGCGAGGGGTTCCAGCGCGGCCGTGATCTGGGTGGCCAATTCCCGAGTCGGCGCCAGCACCAGGCCGGTCGGGCGGCTCGGTGCGCGCCGACCGGCGAGACCGCCGCCGAGACGGTTGACCATCGGGATGGCGAAGGCGAGCGTTTTGCCGCTGCCGGTCCGGCCACGGCCCAGTATGTTTCGTCCGGCCAGCGAATCGGGCAGGGTGTCGGTCTGGATCGGGAAGGGTTCGGTGATCCCGGCGCGACTCAACGCCTTCACCAGCGGTGCGCTCACGCCGAGCGCGGCAAAAGAGATGTCAGCAGAACTCATAGGTGTTGCGGTGCCTTTCGGGCATCAGGTGGTGCCCGAGCCGTCTGCGGACCTTCCGGGTCCGCGCCGGGGGCACGAAATGGCGAGATTGCCGATGGGCAAAATCGATCGCCGTAAGAAGAGCGGATGCGGCAAGCGCTGGTTGCGCAGCGAATGCGATTTACGACGCTTTGGCGTGACAGGTCACGCACTTGATCAACAATAGCCTGTGATGGACGGTTCGTACTCATCGGGTGATGTTTCTCGCCTCTGGCCAGGGCTGGGCCCCCAGGCTCGTGCTCGCCCGCCCCTGCGAAAGCGGACCCTCGGACGCCCGTCGCCCAGCTGCGTACGGCGCCCGACCTCGCTGCCGTCCCGGTGGCGGTCGAGCTCCGCATCGCAGGCCGGGCCCGCACGCGATAGCGCTGTCGTAGTGCTCAGCGGATCGAGACAGCCTGGCTCAGTGCCCCCGCTGATCAGTGAGAGCCGAGTAGCGACCCACCGCCGATGCCGTAGCTCCCGCCGACGACCCGACCGCGAGCGGCGGTAACGGTGATGAGCCGCCCGGCGGGGCGAGGACGTGGGACGCGTTCGCGGCTCGCGGTCCGGGCACACAGCCGCACTCCGAGCGGGAGCAGTAGGCCGGCGGCGATCAGTGAACACCGCACCCGAGACTCCGATGCGCGGTGGCCGCTGTCTGCGGTATCTCGTGGACCAGGTGTACGACGGCGTGCCGTCCGGGGCGACGAGGTCACGCCCGCGCGCACCGTGTAATCGGCCTGACCGCTGAGCCGCGACTGTCGGCCGGTGCGTCCGTCTCACGGCTGGTCCGTCTGAGGAAGCGGACTCGCATCTATCCGGGTGTGAGCACACCTTCTTCCGAGAGGAACCTTTCGATGACCAATCACCTGTTCAACGACCTCGCTGACCGCGTCCGGGGTGTGCGATGACCGCCCCGGCCGTTGTGGTCGAGGATCTGCATGTCGCCTACGGCAAAACCTGGGCGCTCGACGGTGTCGACCTGGAGGTTGCTGCTGGGGCGACGCTGGGGGTGCTGGGCCACAACGGTGCGGGCAAGACCACCCTGATCCGCGCTCTCACCACCTTGGTGCGGCCCACCGTCGGCCGCGTGCAGATCGGTGGCCTCGACGTGATCGCCGACGCCACCGAGGTTCGCCGCCGGATCGGGGTGACCGGTCAATACGCCGGACTCGACGAGTTCCTCACCGCCCGGGAAAATCTCGAGCTGATCGGCCGCTTGGCCGGGCTGCGCCGCGCCGCCCGCACACGAGCCGACGTGCTGATCGACCGGCTCGGGCTGGGGGAGTACGCCACCCGGCGGGTCGGGGAACTCTCGGGCGGCTCCCGCCGTCGAGTCGATCTGGCCGCCAGCCTCGTCGCCGACCCGTCGGTGCTGTTCCTCGACGAGCCGACCACCGGTCTGGACCCCTTGGCCCGTGCCGGACTGTGGGAGGTCGTCGAGGAACTCACCACCGCGGGCACCACAGTGGTGCTGACCACCCAGTACCTCGAGGAAGCCGACCGGCTCGCCGACCACATCGTGGTCTTGAGCCGTGGCCGGGTCGCCGCCCGTGGCACGCCCGCCGAGCTGAAACGGATCGTCGGCGGCAAGGTGCTGCATGCCACCGTCCCCACCCGCCAGATCGAGGCTCTGCCGTTCACCCCGGAAGTCGACCGGGTCGACGGCACCCGGGTGCGGGTGTCGGTCACCGTCGACGACGCCCGCACCGCGACCGCGCTGGTCGCCGACCTGCACCACGGTGGCATCGACGTCACAGACCTGGATGTGACCTCCCCGAGCCTCGACGACGTCTTCACCCACCTCGCCCACACCACAGGAGCCCACCGATGACCACCACCACGACCGCGATCGGCAGTTCCCCGATCGTCGACCAGCTCGCCGCCCTGACCGTCCGGAACCTGCGCACCAGCGCCCGCGTGCCACAGCTGCTGATGTTCTCGCTGACCATGCCGATGGCGATGCTCGTACTGTTCAGCCAAGTGTTCCGCAGCGTCGCCGCCGGACCCGGCTTCCCGGCCGGGGTCGGCTACATCGACTTCCTCACCCCGGCCATGCTCGCGGTCTCCACGGTGATGGCCGGCACCAACGCCGGAGTCTCCGCCGCGATCGATCACACCAACGGCCTGCACGACCGCTTCGCGGCCCTGCCGATGCGGGCGACGTTGCCCGGGATGGCTCGCACCATCAACGAGGCCGTATTCACCCTCGCGCGAGCTGCGCTGCTCGGGATCGCCGCCGTGCTACTGGGTTTCGACTTCCACGGCAACGGCGTCGATGCCGTGTCCGCGGTCCTAATTCTGGTGGTGCTGGCGGGGGCGATGAGCGCCCTGTTCGGCCTGATCGGGGATCGGCTGCGCCGCCCGGACGTTGTGCAGTTCGCCGGAATGATGGTGATGATGCCGCTGATGTTCGTCTCGAGTGCGTTCGCACCGATCCAGACCATGCCCGGCTGGATGCAGGCTATGGCGACGGTGAATCCGGTCGCACACGCCACCGACGCGCTACGCGGGCACGTGCTCGGCACCGACACCGCCGCCGACACCGCCACCGCCCTGGTCGCGGCGATCGGACTGTGGGCCGCGGTCACCACAATCCCCGTGCTCACCCGCCTGCTTCGGTCGGCCCACGCTCGCTGAACGACGACGCACCCGCCTCGCCTCTTCCCCCGTCGGGGATAAGACGAGGCGGGTTTCGCGTGTGCGCTGTCTGCCTGGAACCGAGCACGCTGATGGCCCCTACCCGGCGAAGGAGGCAGGGGCGCGTGAGGTGTGCTGTTTCAGCGGATACGCCCGGTGCAGACGTCGATGGCGCTCATGTGGTGGCGTCGAGCAGATGCAGTTCCTCGGCCACGATCAGATCGACCTCTTCGTCGGTCAGATCCGACAACAGATGTGTCGTGAGCATCGCTCTCACCTCCTCACCGCGCTTATCGGTCGGTCGAATCGGAGATTCCGATATCGACTTCGACACCCATACAGACGTGACACTCGGGATCGGGACGCACGGGTGCGTCCGATCGGGTTCATCACCGTCAGTACGTGCGATGACGAATCAAAGGCTCGCCACCGCGCCAGCAGGCGAGGATGCTGGAGACGGAGAGGAACCACGATCATGAGCCAGCCAACGGCCACCACCGCGACCACACCACAGCCGCAACCCGGTGATCTCGATCAACTCTGGCGCCGCTTCTCCAGCGATCTGCGGGCCTTCATCGCCCGCCGGGTCTCCCGCCCGCAAGACGCCGAGGACATCCTGTCGATCGTGTTCCTGCGAATGGCGAAAAGTTTGGACAATCTGCGCGAGCAGGACCGGCTGCTGGGCTGGATGTATGCCATCACCCGCAACGCGATCACCGACTACTACCGGTCCGCGCCCCATCGCCGCGAACTCCCTGTCGACGCCATCCCGGACAAACCCCTTACGGGCGAGAATGAACTCGACACCGACGCGGCGGCGGAGAAAGAACTCGCCTCCTGCCTGGCGCCGATGCTTGCCCGGCTGCCCGCCGAGCAGGCGGCCGCGGTGCGGATGGTCGACCTCGACGCCCGCACGCACACCGCTGCTGCCGTTGAGGCGGGTATCTCGGTGTCCGGGATGAAGTCCCGTGTCCAACGTGGCCGCGCCGCCCTCCAAGCCCAATTGCACGCCTGCTGTCAGATCAGCCAGGACCGCACCGGCCACGTGCACGACTACCAACCCCGCAGCGGGACATGCGGCGGCGGAGCCTGCGCCTGTGGAGCCACACCACCCTCCGACCAGTAGACCGGCACACCGGCTCGGCAACGGCGACCGGTCACCGGCACATCACCACGCCACGACCGGACACAGGTGCGGTGCGAGCCGCTCGAGGCTCGCACCGCACCGTGCCGGGCGAGGGCTACTGACAGCCGCACCCGCCGTCGGCCGTCACCGCCGGACCGCAACACGTCGCCTTCTCGCTGAGAGCGCAGCACGTGGTCTGTTGTTCGGTGCTGCAACACGTCGGCACCGCAGTTTGCGGTGGTGCGTCGGCTTGATGTGTCGCCGGGGACTCGAACTCATTCGGGTTGGTCATGGTGACTCCTCGATTCCATGGGGACAGGCACCAGGACAGACGGAGAAGAACAGGAAAGGACGCATTGAGTCGGTCCGCGAATTCTGACGTGGGTTGTTCACCGAATTCGACAGCACCCCGAGCGGTCGTGGTGTGAAACTTGTTCGCCAACGTGGGGCGGCCGTGGCGGGCGGGTCACTGGTGACGCCAGACCTTGACCGCGGGGATGAGCAGCACGGCAGCGATGGCGGGGATGAGCGCCGGTCCGGGGACTGTTGTTGCCGATGGCTGTGTCAGCTGATGACGGCGTCGTAGGCGGCCATCAGGATGCTGAGGGCTCGGGCATTGTCGTCGCTCCGCGGCGTAACGGCCATGAGGTGATGACGGATAAGACGTGAAGCCGCCGGTGTTCTCGAAACATCCAGCGGCGAGGGCCCGGCACCCGGGCATGCCGATCACTGTGCAAACTCAGAGGGGAAATTCATGCGCTCAGTCGCAAAATTGGCCACGACCGCCGCTGCCGCCGTAGTGGCCTGTGCTCCGGCGTTCGTCTTCGCCGGTACCGCCTCGGCCGAGGCGGTGAACCTTCCGGTCCTCTACACCACGGCGACGGAAGCGGGCCTGTGCTACGGGACGATTCGCGGAAACGTTGACCAGGACTCCTCCCAGGGACTCCACCTCACCAGCGCCTTCGAGGGCATCGGCACCTGCGCGACCACCGCCTACGTCTCCTGGCACAACATCGACACCGGTGCGCGCGGAAACACCACCATCAAACTGGTCGGCTCGTGGTACAACTCCGCCACGATCCCCTCCGGGCCGGGTCACGTCGAATTGACCGTCACCACAAAAGAATTCTTCCACTCGCCGGATTCGGTCCAGGTGCAGTACGTCATCCCCGGATAGACCTACCGGTGGGCGACGCCCGCGCTGCACGATTGCTCGGCTTCGCGCTTCACCGCCTCGAGGACAATCGTAGACATTGCGGTGCAACGATATTCGGGTGTGACCGTTTGTGGCATCGAGTATCCGCGTAGGAGAGCCGAAGCTCGTGGGGGCGAGCCAGCCGCAGGTGGTAAAGCTCTGGTGGTGCGCTCGTCGCGCTTGGAGTTCGACGATGCGATCGAGATCGCGAACTCTTCTTGCCAGACCTTCTCCACGCCATGGACGATAGACACTGCAGGATCCGGCGGTGGGCGGCTACAGATCCGGTTGTCCGGTCCTGACATCTAGGCGGTCATGGCCCGTCGCAGCACTGATACGAGCCGGTCAGCGACTTGCTCGTCCGGCAGGCCCGGGTGGTTCAGCGCCCAGCGGTCCGCCGCCGCGAACAAGGCGGCCGTGACCGTGGAAAGCCATCCGTCATCGTCGGTGGACAGACCCAGGTCTACTACGTTGGCCACGAACGCCTGGATCCATGGGTCGGCTTCGGTATTCAGTTGCGCCGCCGCGGCCAGAACTGCCCGGTCCTCGGGGTTCTTTCGAAGGTAGGTGAGCAGGCTCGTGGAGCCCTCGGCGACTTGCCGCCAGATTTCTTGCACCGTGGACGCCTCTTGCCAAGGGCCGAGAATCGCAAGCGTTCTCAGCGCCGCGTCAGCCGCGACCGCGGCGAAGAGGTCGTCTTTCCCGTCGAAGTAGTGATAAGCCGAGGTCTTCGAGATTCCCGCGTCGGCGATGATCTGGTTGAACGACGCCGCGTCCTTGCCGTCGCGCGCGAAGTGATCGCGGGCGACGGTCAGGATCGCCTCCTTGACCGGCGTCGGCAGGCGCTCAAACCGTGGCAAGGGCATCAGTCGGCCGCACTTCCAGCATCGAAGCCGCCCGCGTGGTCTGAACCCAGTGCGTGAGCCACAGCACGACGGCCACGGCACCACCGAGGTACCCGGGCCGGCCGGGACAGAGCGACAGAATCTGGAACCCGCACCAGCAGTACCCTACCCGTGTCCACCGCTGTGCAATCCGCTGTGGCAATCGGCCGTCGGCGGAAAGGCCGGCCGAGATATTGCCCACGATGAAGAAGTCCTCGACGAAATTGAACGGGATCGCGAACATCCACCAGACCGAGCGAGGCGATACCGGCCGCGCTTGTGGGCGGACCAGGGTCAGTAACCGCTGCAGCTGACGGCAGTAGAGCGCGACCAAGCCGAAGAATCCGAGGATTCCGATGAGCCCACCAGGCCAGCCCAGCGCCCAGACCTCACCCAGGATGCCGCTGCCCAACCCCGGCGCCCAAAGGGGGTATGTCAACAGCACGGTTACCACTGCGGTGCCGCCCAGCCTGATTGTCCATCGCATATCAATAGCGTACTACTAGTGTGTACTACTAGTACACGCTAGTGTCGGGACAGGCGCCCGCGAGGTGGGCGCCGGGCCGGAGGAGGCCGTTGGCGACGATGATTCGCACCCGGCAAGGGCTGCATTCGCCGGAGCGGCAGGCCGCCTCGGGGCGAATATCGTTGTCTTCCAGGGCATCCAGCAGCAGTCGCTTCCGTGGGTGCGGATGGATGTATCGCCGACGGCGGGGGTGACTTCTTCGACGGAGCCCACGTCGGCGGGCCAGTGTGATTGCGCGGTCGAATCGTTCGGAACGCCAATGGCTTCGAAACGGATTCGCACATTGGCCGGGAGCCGCCGCGCACATGCCACGGCTCGGATTCGAAATAGCGAACAGCATCAGCGCCAAATCTTCGAACGGCCAGTGTCACGTCGGCGCCTGCCGCGGCCGGCGCTCGCGCGGTGTATCGGTGAAAACGGTTCCCGCGGGTGCGGCCACGTCGGTCTCGCTGGCCGCTTCTCCGCTGGCCGAGGTTCTGGGCGGGGCGAGCACGGCATCGATGAGGCGTCGTGCCGCCGCGTCGCAGCGTTGCGAATCGCCGGTGACGAGCCGGTCCAGCAAGATCCCTTTGAGGCCCGAGGCCAGGGCGGTCGCGTCGATACGAGCGTGCAGCGGATCCCGTCCTGCGGAGATGAGAAGCTCAGCTGCGTAGTCCACCCAAGCCAGAATCACGTCGCGGGCTGCGGGGTGTTCGGCCGCATCGGGGGTTAGGCCGGCGGCGAGCAGGTGGTACATGACCGTGAAGTGCGTGCGCTGTTCGACCGCTGTCATAGCCGCCCACACTGACGCGGCGGCCTCGGCAGGACTCGGAGCGGGGGAACTGGTGAGCTGTTGTCGCATTTGTCGCCGATGCTCGGCGAAGGCGGCAGACAGTAGTTGCTCGCGGCCGCCGAAATAGTGCACGAGCATTCGAGCGCTCGTGCCGATGCGGTCGGCCAGGCGGCGCAGAGTGAAGTCGACAAGGCCGTGGCGGGCGAAGTCGTCGAGTGCGGCTCGCAGAAGTTCGTCGCGTCGTGAGGAGTCGGTGCGATTCGGGTCTTGGTTGGCCACCCCTTGACTGTAACACTTGTTACACCTAGGGTTTTCAATCATGGATGTAACAAGTGCTTCATCGCCTCGGGTAAAAGCTGAAATCGCCGAATACACGGCGTTCATGCTGCTGACGGCGCTGCCCGACTGGCTTGCTCTGAGCCGGCCGGAGCGGCGTCGCATCGCCGATTCCGCCCTCCGTTCCGCACTCGCCGACCGGCCACGCACGGCGATGCGGTTCTTCGACGCCGAGGCCTTCAGCGCCCGGTGCAGCGACATAGCTGTGTTCACCACCACCGACCTGGCCGAGTACTACCTGGTGATCGAACGGCTGCGCGATTCCGCACTGTTCACCACGCCCTACTTCCGGGTCGAGGATCTGATCTTGGCCATGGAAGACGGGCACAGGGCCGCGGAATGAGCGCGACAATCTCCCCGCGGTCGGCATTGGTCACCGGCGGTAGCAGCGGCGTCGGCTTCGCACTGGCCCAGCAACTCACCGCGGCCGGCTACCACGTCCTGATCTGTGGCCGTGACCCCGACCGGCTCGCGAACGCGGCCACGCTCATCGCGGGTCTGCAAACCGTGTGTGCGAATCTGGCAGACCCCGCTGACGTGGATCGCCTCGCCTCGATCGCGGCCGCGATGCCCGGGTTGGATCTGGTGATCAACAATGCCGCAGTGCAATTCGATCGGCAGTGGATGGCTGCGAACGCTGATGAACTGGTCAGCGACCTGAGCGAGGAACTGGCGGCGAACCTGGCCGCACCACTGCGCCTGACCGCACGGCTGCTTCCGGCACTGGCCGCCGCCCCATGCGCGACGTTCGTCAACATCACCTCGGCGCTAGGGGTGGTGCCCAAAAGCTCTGCCCCGGTCTATTGCGCGGCCAAAGCCGGCTTGATCGCCGCAACCATTTCCCTGCGACACCAACTCGCTCGCGATGCCCCTACCGTCCGCGTCGTTGACGCAATGCTGCCGTTGGTCGATACCGCAATGACCGCCGGGCGCGGACGCGGCAAGATCAGCCCCGCCGCAGCGGCGGCAGCGGTGCTGGCAGGACTACAAAAGCGACGCGTGCGTCGGATCCGGGTCGGCCTTGTCCGCGTGCTGCTAGGTATTCACCGGCTCTCACCTGCATTAGCGGGACGGCTCGTCTCCGACTGACCGGCTATAGCCGAACGCATGTGTTGTCGCGGGCGGCCCATCGGTGAACGTGTGCCGGTCAAGTCAGGTGACCTGGTCGCTGGTGTAGAAGTTGTCCGCACCACGGGAGAGGTCGCCAGGGGCCAGGCCCGCGATCGGTGTCATGGGTGCGGCCGAGGTCGTGGACCCGCAACAAACTAGTTGTTGGAGCGTTGGATGGCACGTCGGACGAGGCCGCGGATGCCGGGGAGTTGGATGGCGCGGAGCATCAGTTCGCCGGCCCACACATGTGTGCGTGACGGTGGGGCGAATCGGCTGATTCCTTTCCGCGCCAGTGCCTGTCGTTTGTGTACTTCCGGGCGCAACGACGTCTCCCACGCGTCGAGAGCGGTGGGAATATCGTCGCCGTGTGCCGCCAGCGCGGCACCGAGCCGGTCGGCGCCGTCGAGCGCCAGAGCGGCACCGTAACCGGCGAATACCGTTACACACCATGCCGCGTCCCCGAGCAGGACGACTCGGTCGTGACTCCAGCGGTCCATCACGATTTGGCCGACTGAGTCGAAGTAGGCGGTGGCGGGGTCGGCCTCGAGTTGGTGAAGGGCGTCGGCGACACCGCCTCCGAGATCCCCGAACGCTCGGGTGAGGGCGAGTGCGGCGCCGAGAGCCAGTTCGGTCTCAGGGTCGGGGCAGCGGTAGGTGAAGAACGCCGAGGACCGTTCCGGTCCCAGGTTCATCACCGCGGCCGTGCGTCCGGGTCCGATAAAGGTGGTGCCGAGGCCTCCTGGGATGTGCTCGGGAACTGTTTTCAGCGGAAGTGCGCCGACCATGTGGCCCAGGTCCACGAAATACTCTGGTTCGGCGCCGAATACGAGCTCGCGGACTCGGGAGTGCACGCCGTCGGCGCCGACGAGGAGTTCGGTGTGCAGGTGGGTGTCGTCACTGAGGGTGACCACGACTTCCCCGGCGGTCTGGGCGACGCCCTGCACGGTGGTGCCGAAACGGATGTCGGCAAGGTCGGCCACGGCGTCGTATAGCGCCGACTCCAAGTCGCCGCGAAACAAGCTCAGTGCCCGGTTCCCGACAGCAGCCTCGGTGACAGCGGCTGGAATCCTCAACTTCTCCCGGCCGTCCGCGTGGACGAGGACCGAGGTGAAGAACCCGATATCGCGCGCAGTCAACGCCGGTACGAGCCCGAGCCGCTCGGCAGCGGCATATCCGGGTCCGTGCAGGTTCACCAGGTAGCCGCTACTGCGACGACTCGGCGCGCGTTCGACCACGACCACGTCCCAGCCTTGCTGATGCAGCCGCAACGCGGCGGCCAAACCGGCGATACCGGCGCCGACGACCGCCGCCCGCCTGCCGGATGTCTCGGCCTTCTCGAGAGCTTCCACTTGCGACTCCTGGATTGATCCGTTGTCGGCGAATGCCATCCACGAGCTATCGCCATGCCGTCAACTAATAGTTGACGGCAACGCGATCGTCAACCTATGGTTGACGTATGGATCGACAGGTGCCACTGCGCGACGTGATCGTCACGATCGAGCGGGCCCACCCCGATAGCGGTCTGGGTCAGTTGGCAGCAGCAGTGATTCACGCTGCGCAGTGGTTATGGCCGGCCGATCAGCTGCTCGGCTATTTCGTGGACCGAGCCCGGCACGCAGACATACCCTGGGCGGAAATCGGCGCTCACCTCGGTATCTCCAGGCAGGCCGCGCAGAAGCGATTCGCGACCCGCGTCACAGAGCGCCATGCGGCTACCTCGCGGCTGTGACGAGCCGAATAGTGGTCGCGCGGCGGATAGGAGGAACCGAGATGCCAGAAACACCGATTGCCACCGGCGCCCCGGCCAGCCGTGGTGTCGTCGCCGGTCCGGTCCGGCTGGTGCACAGTGTTGACGACTTCGACGCGGTTCGGCCGGGCGATGTCATCGTCTGTCGCACGACCGATCCGTCGTGGACAGTGCTTCTCAGCGTTGCCGCCGCGGTGGTGACCGAAACCGGGGGAATCCTTTCCCATGCGGCAATCGTCGCCCGTGAGTACGGCATTCCAGCCGTGGTGGCGGCCGAGGGGGCGATGGAGGCTTTGGCGAATCATCGGATTATCTCGGTCGACGGGACCAATGGGCACGTTCATGCCGTTCGCTCAACCCGAGGTTGATGGCGCTTCACCAGGCATGGCTGCTCGACATGAAAGGGATGTCCAGGATGACGCACGTTTCACGCAGTTCGCTGCTCGCGTTGCACGCGATCCGCCTTGGCGGGTTCGTTGATACGCAGGCGGTGGCCGACAGGTACGGAATGCCTGTCGGCCTCGCCGAGTCGCACGCACGGGACTTCCGAGAGTGTGGTTGGATCAGCCGCTTCCGTTTCGGGGCGGACGCAGGGTGGTCGCTCACCGAGAGCGGGCGTGCGGAGAACGAGCGGCTACTCGCCGAGGAACTTTCCGAGTGTGGGGCAAAAGCGTCGGTGGAAGGCGTCTATCGCATGTTTCTCCCGCTCAACGCACGGTTGGTGCAGGCTTGCACCGCTTGGCAGCTGACCATCCTTCCCGACGGCAGCATGCAGGACAACGACCACGGGGACGCGCAGCGGGACCGGCGGATCCTGGCCGAACTGAGAAGCCTCGCAGAGGAATTGGTTCCGCTGACGATTCAGCTCACCGAACGACTCGCCCGGTTCTCCGGTTACGACACTCGGTTCGCCGCGGCACTTTCCCTGGCCGCCGACAATCCCGAGATGGTTACCGGCACCGAACACGATTCCGCTCACCGAGTTTGGTTCGAACTGCACGAAGATCTGCTTGCCACGCTGGGTATCGACAGGGCACGAACCTTCGGCCCGTAGAGGGTCTCCCGGGCGCGGTGGTGCGGGTGGTTAGCCGCGCGCTGCTCGAACAGCCGGTGCGGCTCTACGCACTGGAATCGGCTTTTACAGCACACTCGGCGGCGCGCACGGTGGCCACGGTTTCGATGCTGAATTGCTGGGTCATGGCATGCTCCCTCGCAGCAATGTGTGGGTTGATGCGTGAAGGCCTGTTTCCGGCCGGTGTTCTTCAGTCATCCAGGAAGTTGGCTACCTGGACTGCGAAGGTTTCGGCGTGCTGGAACAGGAAGCCATGACCGGCGTCACTGTATCCGAGCAGGGTGGCGTTACCGGTGTGTTCGGCGGCGGTGTAGGAAACCACGGCCGGTGTCATGATGTCGCGCAGGCCGGTGGCGTACAGGACCGGCTGATCGAGCGTCTCCAGGTCCGTCAGCACCTGCTCGAACGGGATCGACGCGTGCTTTCCGATCGCGGTGATCTGTCCTTTTCCTGCTGCCTCGGACACGCCGGGGCCGCCGTTGGCCAGTCGGGTGGTGATCCTGGCGAGGTATTGGTGCCCGGCGGTGCGGCCTGTGTCGGTCTGCGGGAAGAACAGGTACACGAGGTCCTCGCCGGTGACCTCTGGTTTGGTCATGGTGGCGAACACCTTCTCGTCCGGAGCGGGTGCGCCGGGCGTCTGCCCGCCGGGATTACATGCCGCCAACACCAGCTTGCGGACCAGGTCGGGTCGCCGCAGCGCCACCCGCTGGGCGACGGTGCCGCCCAGCGTCCAGCCGAGCAGATCGACCTCCGTCAGGCCGAGCGCCTCGATGAATTCGATTGCGCCCTCAACGAATCCGTCGGCCGAGTCGCGCGGTTCACCAGTCGTGTAGCCGACGCCGATATCGTCGAAGGTGATGACGTCGTGTTCGGCGGCCAGGTATTCCAGCAACTGCGGGTCCCACCAGTCGATGGTTGCGCGGACCCGGTTCAACAGAATCAGCGGGATGCCACCGCGCGGGCCGATGCGCCGATAAGTGAATGTGGCGGATGGAGCGTCCACGGTCAGGTTCTCGGCAGTGTCTGCCAGATAAATGCCCATGGCGAGCGTCGCTTCCTGTTGTGGTGTGGTTTCAGGCGGGGAGCCGGTTGAGCTTGCGAAGTTGCTGGTCGAACATGCGGGCGGGCACGAGGCGGCGCATGGTGGCGACCTGAGCGGTCCGGCCGACGGGGTAGCGCAGCTTCGGCTTGGTGTCGGTGGCTGCCGCGACGATCGCCTTGGCGACGAGAGCGGGATCGTCGCCGGTCTTGACCGCGTCGGCCATGTATTCCTCGAAGACCTGCCGGTGTGTGGCGTAGACGTCCAGGGGCTGGTCGGGCCGCACACTGTTGGCGTCGAAAGCGGTATTGGTCCACGCGGGTTCGATGAGCAGCGCGCGGACGCCGTATTCGCGGATCTCGTGGTCGAGGGATTCGGTGTAGCCCTCGACCGCGTACTTGGAGGCGGCGTAGACGGCCATATACGGCTGGGGCATGATCCCGACGACGGAGGAGATGTTGACGATGCGCCCGCTGCCTTGGGCGCGCATGTGCGGCAGTACAGCGTTGGTCATACGGATGACACCGAAAACGTTGATATCGAAGATGTTTTGCGCCTGCGTCGCGGAGCTTTCTTCGGCTGCGCCGGCCGAGCCGATGCCGGCGTTGTTGACCAGGACGTCGATCCGGCCGAAGCTGGCGATAACATGGTTGACCAGCGCGGTAACCGACTCGTCCTTCGTCACGTCGAGGTCGAGCAGGGTCACCTCGCCGGGCGGGGTCGGATTCGCGGTGCGGCGGCCGGTACCGATCACCCGGAAACCCGCAGCGACCAGCTCGAGAGCGGCTACTTTTCCGATACCGGAGGAAGCGCCGGTGACGAGGGCTACGGGGCGTGATGTGTTCATGGTGTGCTCCTGAATGTAGGGATTTGCGGGTGTTGGATGAGGTTCGCGCGCCCGCAAGGATCAAATTGCGTGTTGCTATCGGCGGGATCGCGTAGTCGAAGGCCATCCCGCCCAGCCATATCCGCAAGTGCACGTCCCTGCCGGGCAGCAACCACATCTCGGCCGTCATAGCTCATGGCTTTCTCGGGCAACACCGGACGGATACCGACTTCTCCGGGCAAGCCACTAGCCGCTCGCGCCGACGTGGGGGTAGAGGACCGACGGGTCGGCGGCGAGTCCGGCTTTGACCTGGCGGGTCAGGTCGTCGGCGATTACTTCCAGCGCGTCGGTTTCGATGCCGTCGAGGGCTTGGGTCGCGACGCTGTGCGCGGAAACTTTGGGGGCGTCGACTCCGGCGGTCAGATCGGTGTCGACGTAGCCGACATGCAGTCCGGTGACGCCGATACCGCGCGGCCGCAGGGCGAGGCGCAGGGCGTTGGTCTGAGACCACAGTGCCGCCTTGGACGCGCCGTAAGCATCGGTGCCAGGGACCGCTATCCAGGACAACGCCGAATGAATGGTCAAGATGTGGCCGCCGCCGTTGCTTTCCAGAATTGGGACGAGAGCGCGGGTGACATGCAGTGATCCGAAGAAGTTGATATCGAACTCGCGGCGGATGTCGGTGATCGGAGAATCGAGGAACGACGAGCCGAGTGCGGTGCCGGCATTGTTGATCAGGATCGTGACGTCGGGTGCTTGCTCGGCCAGCGCTGCCGCAGCATCTGGATCGGTCAGTTCCAGCGCGAGTGGGATCACGTCCGGGTGGGTGATGGTTCGGGGGTCACGGGCGGTGGCGTAAACCTTGGCGGCGCCGCGTGCGTGGAGCTGCTCCACCAGTGCCTTGCCGATGCCGCGGCTGCCGCCGGTGACGAGTGCTACCGAATCTTTGATGCTGGTCATAGGCCCAATCCTTTGTGGAAACCGATCTGTTTCCACCAGAGTAAACAGATCGGTTTCCAAAAGGCAAGGGGATGGGTAGTCTCAGTTTTATGACCGACCCGACACCGCCCGTCGCACCCGCCGGTGCCGCATCCACCCGCGACCGGTTGCTAGATACCGCCGCGCAACTGTTCTACGAACAGGGCGTCCACATCGGTGTCGACACGTTGTGCAAGGCCGCCGGTGTGTCCAAGCGCTCGATGTACAAATTGTTCGACAGCAAGGACGAGCTGGTGGCCGCGAGCCTGGAACGCATCGCGCCCGACTATCAGGCCGCCCTGCTACCGGCCGACGACGTCGGGTCACCACGCCGGCGGATTCTGCACGTCTTCGAACGATTGGAAGCTCTGGAACCGGTCCAAGATTTTCGCGGCTGTCCGTATGTAGCGGCGGCGGTCCAGCTCAAGTCACCCGAGCATCCCGCGAGTTCGATCGCCCGTCGGCAAAAGGACGGGCTCACCTCGTTCTTTCAGTACGAGGCCGAACGCGGCGGCGCGCACGACCCCGGCCTGCTCGCCCGGCAGCTGACCCTCGTATTCGACGGAGCCAGTGCCCGGTCTGTCGTGCAAGCACACAGTCTCGACGGCCTGGCCATAGCGACCGCCACCACACTCCTCGCCGCCGCGGGCGTCGGCGATTCCCTGCCAACCGACGGTTTCGCCCAGAATGCGACAAGCTCCGAAAATATCGACGCCGATCGCTGATTCGGCACGCTGCGAAGCTACTCCGTGCGCCGGCTCGACCGTACAGCGACACCCTCGGAGAGCAAGAGCGCCAACACACAGCAATCCGCCGACACAGCCGGCCGGGCCACGCTCCACGTGCCTATGTCGGAATCGAGTGCAGGTTCCGATAAACTCCGATCAACCGGCGACCACGTCCTCGCCGAGGAATCCACCCGACTGGTGCCGCCACAGCTGCGCGTATGTTCCTTGCGCGCACAGCAGTTCCTCGTGTGTCCCATCCTCGACGACTCGTCCGTGGTCGAGCACCACCAATCGGTCCATCCCGGCCACGGTGCTCAGCCGGTGCGCGACGACCAGCGCCGTACGCCCTTCCATCAACTTCCAGAGTGTTTGCTGCACAAGCAATTCGCTTTCCGAATCGAGGGCGCTGGTGGCCTCGTCCAGGAGCAGGATGGGCGCGTCCCGCAGGATGGCCCGAGCCAGCGCGACCCGCTGGCGCTGGCCGCCGGACAGTTTCACGCCGCGCTCACCGATGAGCGTTTCCATACCCTGCGGCAGGGAGTCCGTGAACTCGGTGACGTGCGCGGCCTCGGCGGCCCGCAGGATGTCCTCGTCCGTGGCGTCCGGGCGCGCAAACCGGATGTTCTCGCTCAGGGTGCGGTGAAACATGGCCGGATCCTGTGGCACGTAGGCGATCAGACTGCGCAGATCCGCCTGCCGCAGCCGGGCGATGTCCTGCCCGCCGATGCGTATCGTTCCGGATTGGATATCCATCAACCGCAGCAGCAGTTGGGTGATGGTGGTCTTGCCGCCACCGGATCGTCCGACCAGGCCTACCTTGGCGCCGCTGGGCACGTGCAGGTCCAATCCGTGGAACAGCTGCCGCGCACCCCCGTGCGTGAAATTCACTCCCTCGAATCGCACTTCGTAGCCTCTGGGACGCAGTGGCTCCGGATGTTCGGTATCGAGCACCTTCGGTTCATCGAGCAGCAGTTCGGTGAATTGTGCCGCCTCGGTGAGCACGGTCTCCAACCGTCGGTAGATCTGGTTGAACCGGAACATGATCCCGGTGGCGTTGAAGTAGTAGGTGAATGCCACCACAATGGCCTCCACCCCCGCATTCCCGCCGCTGAGGCTCAGCGCGATCAGCAGACCCATCACGTTGGTGAGCACCAACAGCGGCGCTACCAGCGTATCGATCCGCAGGTTCGCGTAGTCCCAGGAGCGCAACGACTTTCGTCGCGACGAGGCGACTCGCCGCCGATGCTCGGCCGCCTCCTGCGGTTCGGCAGCGAAGGCGCGCACCACCTGCATATTGGCCAGGCTGTCGGCCACGTGCCCGGAAACCTGCGCAATGGCGGCCTCCCGGTCGTCGACGAGCTTCTGGCGGCGCCGGATCAAGGGCATGATGACCAGCCCGGTCACCACGATCATCCCCACCAGCGCGACGACCAACACGGGGTTATAGCGCCACAACACAACCGAGGCGAACACCAGCGGCACCAGCGCCGCAAAGATCTCGAAGGCGAGGGTGTCCACGAACTGTTCGAACCGAGCCGCGAAGCTGAGCGAGCGCTTCGTCAGCGAACCGGCGAAGTTGTTGTGGAAGAACGCCGCGTCCTTGGCGAGCAACTCGTCCATGGCGAGCACGTACAGGTGCTCGATACCGTAGGCGTCTACTCGGTTCAGGCAGTGAAACCCGATGCGCCACAGTAATTCGGCGAGCAGCAGGACACCACCGAAGGCGAAGATATACGAAGCCAGGGCCGCGAGACTCGTATCCCCGGTCACCGCGACCCGGCCGACCACCATGGCGACGATCAGCGGTGCGATGTACAGGTTGCAGATATTGCCCAGCGCCGGTGCCAGCAACGCCGGAATCGTCGTGGCCTTGCGAGAGGCCATTTCCCGGCCATAGAAACGCAGCACCAGCTTGACGGCCGTTGCCCGTGAACTCATGCTCCCCCTCTCGTCTCGAATCAACGAGCGATGCAGGTGAGCAATGATCCCGCGTCGAGGCGGGTTACCGCCAGCGAATATCCGCCGACCGCGAGCTGGGTCCGCTCTCGTAGCTCGCCGGGCCAGCCGAGGCCTGCAAGTGCGATGTTCATGACATCGGCGAAGAACATGACCACCGCGTGCTGCGTGGCTGCCGACACTGTTCACACGATCGGGCATGCGGGCGAGAGGAATGGGATGCCGGTGCGGCGGCCTAGATGACGCCCAGGTCGCACACCTACGCGAGCGCATCGCGCAGCGGAAAAACAGCTCTGGACCGTAGACGAGCCACCCAACGTTCGCGGTCGGGGACCACTGACGGGAGTAGGGAAGTGGAACCGGTTATCGCGCAGTCGATTGATGGAAACTGCGTTCCCCATACGGCCGATATGCGGCCAAGTAGTGCGTTTGCCGGCGGCGTTGATCTTCGAGACACTGCCGCGGCCGGTTCGGACCGCGCACAGGGCGCTAGTGGTAGGAACGGCTCACGAAGCCGTCAGGGCGGACCAGCACCGTCCCGTACGGCCAGCCGTCCACGAGGTGCACCGGAACGTCGGCCTCCACGTCGGGATCGGCCGTGAGTACGCACCACTGCGATCCGACGAGATCCAGCGTGGACACCCCGTCGGACACCCACATGTGCGGCAGACGGGATCCCGGTGACCCGTCGAGGTCGAGGGCGACGTCCTCGGTGGAGGGGAGTTCCGCGCCTCCGTACCGGTAGCCCATGTGCACCACAGGCGCGTTGATCGCCCCCGCTGCCTTGCGTGCCTCTGCCATGTCCTTCCCCCAGTGCAGGGACGGATCGTTGAACCGCAGGCGCGCCTGCTCCATCGTCATCAGGGCCACCGGATGGCGTTCCTCGTGATAAGTCTCCAGCAGTTCGGGCCCGGCCTCACCGCGCAGTACGTGTGCGAGTTTCCACGCCAGATTGTGCGCGTCGGCGATGCCGGCGTTCAACCCGAACGCGCCCAATGGGGGGATGGCGTGCGCTGCGTCGCCCACCAGGAAGACCTGCCCGACGGAGAGCCGATCGGCCACCTGGCCGCGCCCCCGGAACCTCAGCACGCTGCGGATCTCCACCTCGGTCGACGGGTCGCCGAGCGCGGTGCGGATGAGATCGGCAGTCGGCTCCGTGTCGAGGCGGGTGAGGAACACCCACTCGCGTTCGCCGTCGACGGTAACCAGCAGGCCGGTCGCGTCCGGATGCTCGATATTGCACATTGCGAACGGCTCGCGCGGGCGCAGATCAGCGTCGAACAGAACACTCGTCGTCTCATGACCGATCACACCGGGACCGGTGACGCCGATGCCGAGGACCTGCCGAACCCGGCTGCGCACACCGTCGGCCGCCACCAGATAGCGCGCCCGCACGACACGCCCGTCGGACAGGGTCGCCGTGACGCCGCCGGAGTCCTGCTCGAACGAGTCGAGCGCCACGCCGAACTCCACGTCGCCGGCCTTGGTGATCAGCACGCGGTCGAGCCGGTTCTGTGCGCAGGTGCCGCGGAGCCGGGCTGGTGTGTAGGTGAGTTCGGCCGCGGTTTTCGTCTTCCACTCCGCGCTTTCGGCGAAGTCGGCCTCGGCGAGCGTGCGTCCTTTGATCTTCCCCGCCCGCAAGTCGACCGCGGCTTCGTTGACCGCGCGATCCAGGCCGACCTCGCGCAGGATCTCCACCGACCGCGACCCGATGCCGGTGGCCCTGGGGTGGGGCGACAGCTCCGGCTTTTCCTCGACGACCAGGGGCTTGACGCCGTGGTGGCGCAACAGCACCGCGAGCATCAGCCCGACGGATCCGCCGCCGGCGATCAAAACATCTGTGGATACAGTGTGCCCGTTCATGGGCACACTGTATCCACGTCTGTAGACTCCTGTCCATGTCGCTTATCTGGGAGCGTGAGCCGTACCGGTCGAAAAGGCAGGCCCTGAGCGTGGAGCGCATCGTGGGCGCGTCCGTCGCCATCGCCGACGCCGAGGGGCTCGACGCGCTGTCGATGCGCCGCGTCGCCGCCGAGCTGTCGACCGGCACGACCTCGCTCTACCGCTACGTGGACAGCCGCGACGACCTGCTCGACCTCATGGCCGATGCGGTACAGGACGGCCACGTGCCGCTGACGGGAGACTGGCGCGCCGACCTCGAGGCGTACGCCCACCACGAGCGCGAGCTGTGGCTGAGGCACACCTGGCTCGCCCCGCTACTGGCCACCCGACCATCGCTCGGCCCCAACTGGCTGCGCGGCCTGGAACACGCCCTCACCGCAGCCGCGCCGCTGACCTCCGACATCGTCGACGCGGCCTCGGCCGTCGGGCTTATCAGGGACTACGTGCGCGGCGCGGTCATGCGCGAGCTCGCCGAGAAAGAGACCCAGCGGCGCACCAATCAGACCGAGGACCAGTGGCGCGCCGCTGTCGCCCCCTACATGCGCAAGGTCATCGAGAGCGGCGCATATCCCCTGGTGTCGCGCATGATCAAATCCGCCGACCTGAGCCCGGCCGAACAGTTCTCGTACGGCTTGCGCCGCATCCTCACCGGGATCGCCGACTCTCAGCAGACGACAAAGTGATCACGAATACGCGGGGCCGGTTCCGCCCCACCGGGAGCCATCGACGCGACACACCGCATTCGGCATCCCCGATCGTCCCCTACCGTTCGCCATGATCGGTGCGCCTGACGGATCTGAAACCTGATTTACAGCGGATCACCTGCTGTCGACGGTCTTTTGACCGGCAAGGAAGGTCTTGGCTGCAGGTACTGCCCCTGGCGTGAGCGCCCAACTGCCGTGCCCGTCCGGTCGAAATGGTGCGACCTAAATGACCACCCCTGGGATAGCGTGAGGGCTCAGGTCTTGACGCGGCCCGCGACCGCCACGGCCGCGCATTAGGGTCTGACCGCATGGCAGTCCTCTACCGCCCCATCGGAAGCCTGGCGATCGTACTCGGTGTAGCCGTTGCGATTCCAATGCTCGCGACCCTGGCCTTCGCGGCCATCGGCCACCCGGAATGCGCGACCATCCCGCAAGATGTCGGCCCCTGCGGATACTGGGCCCGCGTGGCGGAATACGGGCCGTTCATCATGCTGTGGGGAACTGTCGTCACCGCAGGCTTCGGGGCAACGGTGTGGCTGGCGGTCATCGCCGTAGTCGGTCTATTCGCAGCGCTACGCCCTCGCCGCGAGTAGTACATCCGGCACGGCTCAGCGGACCAGATCCTGACCGGCCGTCGATCTATCTCGAATCCGCCGACCGACGTCATCGTGCGCCGAAGCGACGTCCGAATTCACCAGCGAAGCCACTTACTCGCAAACCTTCACGAGGACTGGTCTACTCAGAGTACGGAACGCCGCCGGCATGGAAGCCGAAACGTTCTGTCCCGAAGGGGGGAAGGCCGCTCGGCTTGTTCGCGTATCAGCGCGGCTTCTGAGTGATAGTGATCCTCCGAGTCGGGCCGGGACCGTTCAGCAGCGGTTCCGAAAAATTCTCGCGGACAGCGATGAATCCTCGGGCGGTGCTCCGTCCTAGCTGTTGAACGCGCTACCAACCCGGCGCGACCGACCAGAAGGACCAGAAATGACCACCGTCAACCCCTCCGCCAACTTCTCCGACGACATCACCGACCGACCCGGCAAGATCCGTAACCGCGTCCTGTGGACCCTCCAGATCCTGCTCGGCCTGTTCTTCATCATCGCCTCCGGCGGGCCGAAGCTCGTTATGCCGAACGCCCTGATCGACAACGCCCCCGAGAATCTGACCATCCCCCTCGGGCTGCTCATTTTCATCGGAGTTGCGGAGGTCGCGGGCGGTATCGGCCTGATGGTGCCACGGCTCAGTGCTCTGGCCGCCGCGGGTCTGTCCGTTCTCACCGTGCTCGCCGCCGGGACGCAGGCTTTCATCGCCGACAAGCCCGCCATGGGGATCTTCCCACTGGTGCTCGCCGCGATCTTCGCCTGGATCGCGTACGAGCGCCGCGCCAGCATCACCGATCTGCGCAACTCGCTCTCGCGATGACAGATCTATGAGTACGGCCGGTGATCGGTGGC